>NZ_JAAVVD010000015.1:0-192362 GCF_018449755.1 Variovorax sp. dw_954
CAGCTCCGCGGCGGCCAGTTCCGCCACCGCCGCCAGCGATGGCGACAGTCCGCGCACGTCGAGTTGCGCAAGGGCCTTCTCGGCCTCGCCAAGACGCCCGATCAGCAACAACCGGCGCGCCGCGATCAGCCGCGCCTGCAGCGCGTTGGCATGGTCCGCGCGCGCCTCCAGCGTGCTCGCAGCCGAGGCCAGCGCGCGCGGCGAGCCACCAAGGTCGCGCATGGCCAGCGCCACCTCGGCCTCCGCGACCACGCAACGCGCACGCGAGTGTTCTTCATGGGTGCCGAATCCCCGGGCGGCGCGGCGCAACAGTTCGCGGGCGCGCACGAGTTCGCCGAGCTGCGCCATGGCGATGCCGCGCAGCGCCAGCGCCGGCGGGTCGTCGCGCAGGGCCACGCGCTTGAGCGCGCCGAGCGCATCGCCCGCGGCAAGGGCGCGTGCGGAGGCGGCGATCAGGGAGTCCATGGCGACAGGCTAACTTGACTCGCGAAATGCCGCGCGGGTTCTGGCCAGGTGCAGGCGCTGTAGGTCAGCGCGCCCTCCGCGTCGCAGTGGATTGCCACGCGCGACGCTGATGGCGCCCTGACGGCTTGCACAACTTCATGACACTTCGCTCCTCGCTTACACGCCGTTGACATGGGGATGCCACCATGAAGGCACTTATCGCTCTTCTGGAGTTGTCATGAAAAAACTTAGTTTCGCAGTTGCCGCAGCGGCCCTCCTTTCGCTCGGCGCCGTGGGGACCATTGCGCAAGCACAGCCGCGCATCGACGCGCAGGTCTACCTCGGCGCGCCCCCGGTGATCGTGGCGCCCCCGCCGCCCGTGTACGTGCGCCCGGCGCCGGTCTACTACGGCCCGCCTCCGCCGCCGCAACGCCGCTTCTACGACCATGATCGCGCCCACCGCTGGGACGAGCGCCACGGCTACTACCGCCACGACCGTGACGGCGACGGCGTGCCCAACCGATACGACCGCGCGCCCGACAATCCGTATCGCCGCTAAGGCCTGAGGGCGCGTGCTTCCTCAGCGCGCCGTAGCGTAGGCCGGAGCCTCGGTAGAAAGGCTCTGCTTGACCTGACGGGTCAACGCATCGGCAAGCACTTCGACCTGGTCCGCCTCCACGCCTTCGAGCGCCTGGCGGGCCACGTCATCAGGCGAAGCCTTCGGCCCCGCGATGCCCGCCGTCATGTCGGTCTCCATGAACGCGACATGCAGGCTCGTCACCTGCGTTCCCTGCCCGCGCAGCCCATCGCGCAACCCATTGCTCAACGACCACGCGGCCGATTTCGACGCACTGTAGGTGGCCGCACCCGGCAGGCTCAGCCAGGCCAGCACGGACAGCACGTTGAGGATCGCCCCGCCGCCATTGGCCTTGAGCACCGGCGCGAATGCACGCGCCATGGCCCAGGATCCGAAGAAGTTGGTCTCGAACTCCGCGCGCGCCGCGTCGAAGGCATCTGCCGCACCGAGCAGCGCACCACCCCTGGAGATGCCCGCGTTGTTGATCAGCAGCGTCACGTCGCCGCATGCCTTCGCCGCAGCCTCGATCTGCGCAGCGTTGGTCACATCGAGCGCCACCGGCGTCACACCGGCCAGCGTGATGCTCGCAGGGTCGCGCGCTGCGCCATAGACCTTGCGAGCGCCGGCAGCCAGCGCGGCCTTCGCAAATGCAAGCCCCAGGCCACGATTGGCGCCGGTCACGAACACAACGGAATCCTTGAGTTTCATCTACGTCTTTCGGTTGTCATAGGAAGAAGAAAATTCAGGCCCGCTGAACACGCCGAAGCATGCCGGCGGTGGTGCGCGGCCAGCCGACGCGACCGAACCACGCGCCGCCCGCGATGGCCGCCGCGATGACGGCCCCGTAAGCCACCATCGCCACGCCCTGCATGGAAAACACCTGCCCCAGGTTGCCGCCCCAGCGCAGCGCCAGCCAGCCACCGATGGCGGCAACCGCCAGGCGCACCAGGTTGCCCATCACCGGCCACAGCAAGCGCCCCGCCCCTTGCGAGGCGAAATACAGGACCAGCCCGACGCCGAAGAAGCCATACATCGGCCCGGCCGCCTGCAGGTACTGCGTACCGGTCTCGAGCATGCCCGGATCGCTGCCGAACAGTTGCAACCAGGGGCGTGGAAACAGTGCCGCCGCGAGGCCGATGGTCTCGGTCAACGCGAACGCCAGGGCCGCGCCGGCCCATGCGGCACGCATCGCACGCTCGCGCTGCCCCGCGCCCATGCAGGTGCCCACCATCGCCAGCAGCGGTGCACCCAGGCCGAAGACCAGCGGCACCAGCAGGTATTCGAGGCGCGATGCCGTGCCGTACCCGGCGATGGCGCTGGCGCCGAAGTGCCCGGCGAGCGCCGTGGCGACGCCGATGGCCAGGTTGGTGGAGAACGTCGAAACCGACCCGAGCAGCCCGACGCGCAGGATGTCCCGAAACAGCGCCCAGCGCAGCCGGATGCCGGTGAGCTTCAGCTTGAGCAGGCTGCGGTTCGAGCGCAGATACACCACCAGCGCGATCGTGCCGAGCAGGTAGTACAGCAGCAACGCCACCGCACCGCCCGCGATGCCCATGCCCGGGATCGGGCCCCAGCCGAAGATCAGCAGCGGCGACGCAGGCACCAGGAACACGACGCCCGCCACCATCACGTTGGCCGGCACCGTCATGTTGCCCGTCCCCCGGATCACCGCGGCCAACGAGTTGAACAGCCACACCAGGATCGCGCCCACGAACACCCAGTTCGAATACGTCAGCGCAGCCTCCAGCGCCTCTCCCGAACCGCCCATCAGCGTGTAGAGCCAGCGCCCGCCCAGCAGCAAGGCCAGCGAGAACACCACGCCAAATCCCAGCGCGATGACCATGGCATGCAGCACCAGCCCATCCGCATCGGCGCGACGACCGCCGCCGAGCGCACGCGCGATCGCCGACGCAATGCCACCACCCATCGCGCCCGCCGAAGTCATCTGCATCAGCATGACGATGGGGAACACCAGCGCCATGCCCGCCAGCGCATCGAGCCCCAGCTTGCCGACGAAGTAGGTCTCGATGAGGCCGGTCGCGGCCTGCGCGACCATCACCAGGATATTGGGCGCGGCCAACTTCAGCAGCGTGGGCACGATCGGCGCCTCCAGCAGCATCCGCGTGCGCGGGTCGAGGTTGCCGGCGGCGCGCGCCGGCGCGGGATTGGCGCCGTTGGCGGGATTCGCAGTGTTGGACATGGGGTTCCCTGTTTCAGGCGCGAGCCGTGGCCGAAGCGACGGGCTTGGCCGCCTGTTTCGCCGGGCGACGGATCATCATCACCAGCACCGAGGCCAGCAGGCAGGCCGCACCGGCCGTATACAAGGCCGGGGTGTAGGTCAGCAGCAACGTGCGCGCGAAGCCCGCGCCATAGGCGGCAGTGGCCGCGCCGAGCTGATGCGCGGCGAAGACCCAGCCGAACACCAGCCCGACCTTCTGCGGCCCGAAGGTGGCGCCGGCCAGCTTCACCGTCGGCGGCACGGTCGCGATCCAGTCGAGCCCGTAGAACATCGCGAACAGGCCCAGGCCGTAGATCGTGAACTCCGAATGCGGCAGCCAGAACAGCGAGAGCCCCCGCAGGCCGTAGTACCAGAAGAGCAGCTTGCGGTTGTCATAGCGGTCCGACAGCCAGCCCGACAGGATCGTGCCGACGAAGTCGAAGGCGCCCATCATCGCGAGCACCGATGCCGCCGGCACCGCGCTCAGGCCGTTGTCGCCGCACAGCGAGATGAAGTGCGTCTGCACCAGCCCGTTGGTGCTGAGGCCGCAGATGAAGAAGGTGCCGGCCAGGATCAGGAAGGTCTTGTTGCCGATGACTTCGCCCAGCACCTTGAACGGCGTGCCGAAGTTCATGACCATCGGCGCGGCCGCGGGCCCCGCCGGTTGCGTGCCGGGCGCTTCGCCATACGGCAGCAGCCCCACGTCGGACGGACGATTGCGCACCAGGCACAGGGCCAGCACCGCGATGGTCACGCAGCCCACGAACAGCGGTGCCACGGCGGAACGCCAGCCCCAGTGCTCGATCATCCAGGCCGCGAAGGGCAGGAACGCGAGCTGCCCCGTCGCCGCGCTGGCGGTGAGCATGCCGACGACCAGCCCGCGCCGCGCCACGAACCAGCGGTTGGCGACCACGGCACCCAGCACCAGCGCCGTCAACCCGGTGCCAAGGCCGAGCAGCAGGCTCCACAGCACGAAGAGTTGCCACAACTGGCTGGCGACGGTCACGAGCGCCATGCCGGTGCCCACCAGCGTGAGGCCGGCGCACATCACGGCACGCAGGCCGAAGCGTTCCATCAGCACCGCCGCAAATGGCCCCATCAGGCCGAACAGCGCGAAGCGCAGCGCCAACGCAGACGAGATCTGTTCCGTGCTCCAGCCGAATTCCGCGGTGAGCGGCTTCAGCATCGCGCCCGGCAGGCCCAGCGCGGCCGACATCGTCAGCATGGTCAGGAAGGTGACGGCGGCGACGATCCAGCCGTAGTGGATGCCACGGCGTTGCAGCCAGGCGGAGAGTTGTGAGGCAAACATGGGGGCCCTGCTTGAACTGGAATGAAAGGGTGCTGGAACTCAGGCGACGTGTTCGGCCTGCGCGGCGGGCTCGTCCGAACCCAGCAGCGCTAGCGACTCGTCGATGAGCTGGTGCAGCGCGCTCACGCGCTCCACGCCAAGGATCTTGTTGAGGCCGAGTTGCGCCTCGCGCCAATGCACCTGCGCTTCCTTGCGCTTGGCAATGCCCGCCTCCGTCACGGCAATGAGGCGGCTGCGCGCGTCGGCGCCCTCGCCCTGCACCAGCCAGCCCGCGGCCACCAGCGGCTTGAGGTTGCGCGTGAGCGTGGAAGCGTCGACGCTCATGGCACGGGCCAGGTCGACCGGGCGCAACGGCCCCAGGTTGATGACATGCGACAGCAGCGAGTACTGCGAGGTCTTCAGGCCGCTCGCCGCGACGTGCGCGTCATAGTGGCGCGAGACCACGCGGCCCAGCTGCCGGAGCTTGAAATTCGTACACCCTTGGGGTTTGGAAATTTGCGTCATGGCTTTGATTGTAGCTACAATCATTGCATATGCAACCGTAAAGGAAAGACCATGTCGCAAAACAACCTTCTCGAACAGTGGCTCGCCGAAGAGCGCGAAGTCATCGCCCGCCTCGATGCCGGCCCCGGCCCGGGCCTGGCGCGCCCCGACCAGCTGGAAGGCAAGACCGGCCTCGAAGTCATGCAGATGATGCTGGCTGGAGAGATTCCCTATGCCCAGATCGCCAAGACGCTGGAGTTCACGATCATCGAAGCCCGCCCCGGCGTCGCCATCTTCCAGGGCACGCCGCTGCCCCAGCACCTGAACCCGCTCGGCACCATCCACGGCGGCTGGGTCGCGACGATGCTCGATTCGGCGCTGGGCTGCTCGGTCCACACGATGATGCCGCCCGGCCGCGGCTACACCACGGCCGAACTCGGCGTGAACTACGTCAAGGGCCTCACGCCGAAGATCGAGCGCGTCCGCGCCGAGGGCAAGGTCATCCACTGCGGCAAGCAACTCGCCACGGCGGAGGCCCGCCTGTTCGGGCCCGACGGCACGCTCTACGCGCATGCCACGACCACCTGCCTCGTGTTCGAGATGCCCAAGCGCTGAGAGAGACCTCCCCACGCAGGCTCGTGGGAAGCAATAATCCCTCGATGAGACTCCTCCACACGATGCTGCGCGTTGGCAACCTCCAGCGCTCGATTGACTTCTACACGCAGGTGCTCGGCATGCAAGTGCTACGCACTTCCGAAAACCCCGAGTACAAATACAGCCTCGCCTTCGTCGGCTACGAAGGCAATCCGGCGCAGGCCGAGATCGAGCTGACGTACAACTGGGGCACCGAGAGCTACGAGCTCGGCACCGCCTACGGCCACATCGCGCTCGGCGTGCCCGATGCCTACGCGGCCTGCGAAAAGATCAAGGCCAACGGCGGCAACGTCACGCGCGAGGCGGGTCCGGTCAAGGGCGGCACCACGGTCATCGCCTTCGTGACCGACCCTGACGGCTACAAGATCGAGCTGATACAGCGCGCAGAACAAGCCGCCGGCGGCGGGCTGCGCTGACCCTGGCGCCATGACGCGTCACGTCGCGTTGCTGCGCGGAGTGAACGTGAATGGCATCACCATCCGCAGCGTCGACCTGAAGAAGCTGTTCGTCGACCTCGGCTTCGCGAACGTGCGCACGGTGCTGGCCAGCGGCAACGTACTGTTCGACGCCACCGGCAGCGCCGCAACGCTCAAGAAGCGCATCGAGGCCGCGCTGCGCGAGCGCTTCGGCTACGATGCCTGGATCGTGCTCGAAACGCAAGCGCAACTTGCGAAGGCGGCGGCGGCGTGGCCCTTCGAACGCATCGACGACGAGCGCCATCCGTACGTCGTCTTCAGCTCCGACGCCAAGGTGCTCGACGCATTGGTCCACCAGGCCGGAAAAGCAGATCCCGCCATCGAACGCCTGCAGGCCGGCCAGGGCGTGCTGTATTGGCAATGCCCGCGCGGCAGCAGCACCGACACGCCGGTCGCCAGGCTCCTGGCCAGGCAGACCTACAAGGCCAGCATCACTACGCGCAACCTGCACACGGTCGAAAAACTCATCGCCGATTGATTTCGCGCCACACCGCATCCTTTCGCGGCGCCCAAACGTCCTGTTGATTGCCTCTTGAGTCGATGCGGCTTCGCCATCTCGACTCAATCCCCCGCGGGGGGCGGGCCGGGCATCGCCCGGTCCTGGGGCCTCTCCAACATCAACCGAAGGACCGTCATGAAACACATGGTGAGCTACAAACTCAAGCCCGATTGCGTTGCCGAGAACGAACGCCTATCCAAAGCCGTGTACGAGGCGCTGGAGCAGGCACGGCCGCGGGGACTACGCTACGCGACGTTCAAGCTGGAAGACGGCGTAAGCTTCATTCACGTCGTCTCGCACGACGAGGCCGACGGCAGTAACACGCTGACCTCGCTGCCGGCATTCAAGGCGTTCTCGGCGGGCGTCAAGGAGCGCTGCGAGGTCCTGCCGCACCGCGTGCAACTGACGGAGATCGGATCCTATGGATTCATCGGCGAATGACCAGGCCGAGCCCGGCGACATCATCGGCATGCTGGAGCAGGGGCGCCGGCAATTCCTTGCGCTGGTCGCGCACATCCGGCCCGACCTGCACCGCTACTGCACCCGCATGACCGGCTCCGTCACCGACGGGGAAGACGTCGTGCAGGACACGCTGGCCGCCGCCCTCTTCGAACTGTCGCAGTCCCGGGCCTTGCCGCCGCTGCGCCCCTGGCTTTTTCGCATTGCACACAACAAGACCATCGACCACCTGCGCCATGAGAAATA
The DNA here is from genome assembly GCF_018449755.1 of Variovorax sp. dw_954. Classification (NCBI taxonomy): domain Bacteria; kingdom Pseudomonadati; phylum Pseudomonadota; class Betaproteobacteria; order Burkholderiales; family Comamonadaceae; genus Variovorax; species Variovorax sp. dw_954. Next base: position 7,366 of record NZ_JAAVVD010000015.1, read on the forward strand.
CCGGCGCCACGAGCCGATCGAAGCCGCGAGCGATGTCGCCGACGATGCGGCGGGCGAGCCCGACAACATGCTGGCGCGAAGCCAGGCCACCCGGGCTGCCATCGCGTGCTTCCTGGCGCTGGCGCCAGCCCAGCGCGCCTGCGTGATCCTGAAAGACGTGCTCGACCATTCCGCCGAGGACATCGCACTCGAACTGAACCTGAGCGTGCCGGCCGTCAAGTCCGCGCTGCATCGTGGGCGCGCCGTGCTGCGGCAAGCGGCCAGGGCGCCATCCCGTGCCCCGAACGCATCGCCGATCTCGCCGGCCCTGCTGCGCTACGCCTCGTTGTTCAACGCCCACGACTGGGACGGCGTGCGGGCCCTGCTCGCGGACGACGTGCGGCTCGACCTCGTGTCCCGGCGCAAGGCCGCGGGCCGTCGCGAAGTCGGCCAGTACTTCAGCAACTACGACCGAACCGCGGGCTGGCAACTGTTGCCCGCCTGGCTGGAGGGCCGCGAGGCGCTGGCGGTCCGCACGCAGGCGCAATCCGAAGCGCCGGCCTACTTCATCGAAATCGATTGGGCCGGCGGCCGGGTGGCCTCGATCCGCGATTTCCGCTACGTGCCCTACATCGCCCGGGACGCGGCCTACCAGCTGTACTTCACGCCGGCCTGCCCCTTGCCCGCCATGTAGTTGCGCGCACCGAACTCCCCGCCCACGCTGCCCCAGACGCTGACGCGCTTCGTCACGTTGCCTTGCAGGCCGATCCTGGCCTCGAAGCGGTTCCTGGGCATGCGATCGACGACACGATCGCCGTCGAACATCATCGACTTGTCGGCGGCGGTGCCGCGCCACCAGTTCACCTCGGCGAAGGGTCGCATCAGCTTGTTGCCCGCATCGTCGTCCGTGTTGCCATGGACGCGCAAACCGACGCGCGTGGTGGGGCCGCTCACATTCAGGCGCGACACCACCGTGCTCGTGGACTCGACGTGGTTGTCGGCGCGCAGGTCCTGCAGGATCAGTTGCGCCTGCGGCTCGACATACATCTGGCTCCGTCCGTTGTCGAACACCTTGAACGAGTAGCCGGCTTCCAGCGAAGCCGTGATGCCGCGCGAGCGGTACGACTCCTGCTGCAGCCCCAGGCCCTGCACCTTGTTCTTGTAGGCGCCGCCCAGGATCCATGCGTCCACATACGGGCCGGAGAGGATGTCGCGGTTGCCGTACCAGGTGGCGTACATGCCCAGGTTGTAGCCGTCGACCGTGCCGGCGGCCGAGCTGCCGTCGGCGTTGACCGAGCGGCTTTGCGTCCTGCCGTACATGCCCATCGCGCCGATCCGCACACTGCCTTCGCTGCCGACGTTAAAGCGGGCCAGGTCAGCGCCGCCGTGCAGGATGTAGGTACGGCCGCCGATCGTCGACTGCGGGCTCGCACCGTCGCGGCTGGCATAAGTGTCCACCACGCGCACCCAACCGTTGCCGTCGCTCGACGCCTTGAGGTCCTTGCCTTCCTGTCCCGGCGCCTGGCCCTGCCGCTCGTGCAGGGTGTGCACCGACATCTGCAACGCGGCCTGGCGATTGGCGAGATAACCGCCCACCTCCGGCCGGTACACAGGGAACGCCGCTGATCCGCCGCCGCCACCGCCGTCGACCGGCGGCCTGAAGGCCACCAGGCTCGAGGTGTTCACCAAGTACCAATCCTGCACCTGCCCGCCGTCTCCCCCGCGCACGAGCCGATAGTTGAATGCGCCGGAAGCGATCGCATTGCTGCCCACACGGTAGCCATCGGAGCGGGTGTCCAGCGCGAAGGCGCGGGCCGTGGTGGTGGCGCCATTGCGCGTCTCCACCACGCGAATGCCTTGCCGCGTCTGCGTGCCGGCAGTGCCCGCGGACTTCACCACCAGGCCGGTCGAGCCCGTGGCGCTGCCGCCGTCGATCACCAGCTTGTCGGTGGCCGACGCGTCGCCGCCCAGCACGGTGCGAATCACCAGGCTGGCGTTGTTGCCGACGTAGCCGCCCGTCACCACCAGGTTGTTGCCCGGCGTGCTGCCGATGGGGCCGGCCAGGTTCACGATGCCGTTGTTGCCGAGGCCATTGGCCAGCGTGAACACGCTGTTGCGCGGATTCGGCGTCGCGCCCAGCGCATTCAAGGCCGCCACGGTGCCGTAGTTGGTCACATGGCCGTTCACCGTGCCGGTGCCCGACAGCACGCCGGACTGAGCCACCGTGACTTCACCCGCGCCAGCGCCGCCGAAGCTGCCGCCCGCGATGAGCGCGCCGCCGTTGATGTCGGTGCGCCCGGTGTGCTGCACGTTGTCTTTCACGGTCACGGCGCCGGGGCCGTTCTTGACCACATTGCCGGCGCCGCTGACGGGGTTGACGAAGGCGCCTTGCGCGCCATCGAAGGTCAAGGTGCCGGCGTCGGCGATCGCGCCGCTGCCCAGGCCATCCACCTGCCGGATGGAAGCCGCGGCGCCCTGGGCGATCGACGTGGCCGCCGTCATGGAAGCGTTCGAACTCGAAACGGCCAGCGTGCCGCCGACGATGTTGAGCTGGCCCGCGCCGGTCAGTCCGCCGTCGGCCCTGCCCCCATTGACGAGGTTGAGCGTGCCGCCGCCCAGGTCCAGCATCGAGCCGGCATCCGCCTGCAACTGGCCGATGGTCTGCAGGTGCCCGGCGAGTTGGGCCTGCGTCGAATTCTGCAGGTTGAGCGAACGCGTGTTCCCCAATGCGTTGTCGGCCGCGAGCTGGAGCGTGCCACCGGCGACCGTGGTCTGGCCGGTGTAGTCGTTGGCCGTGTTCGACAAGGACACCAGCCCCGTGCCGGCATCGATCGCTAGGTTGCCGCTGCCGGTGATCCGGGCCGATTGGTCGCCCGCTTCGCCCGTCGCGCCGCTGCGCTGCTGCAGCGTCAGCGTCTGGCCCTGCTGCAGGTCGAGCTTCGTCAAGCCGTAGTTGACGTAGAGGCCGTCGTCTTGCCGGACGGCCAGGCGATAGTTGTAGTCGCCCTTCGCGACGACCTGCCCGCCCTGGGTGATGTCGAGCGTGCGCTTGTCGGAGATCAGTTGCCCGCCCTGGTCGCGCAGCACGAGGTTGCCGCCGGTGCCCACCGTGGCGGCGGCGTTGACGAGCTTGAGGCCGATGTTCGCGTCATCCTGCTCCAGCAGCGAGGCCCGGGTGTCGACCGTCGGCGTGACGGCGTTGTAGGGCGCCGGCACATTGACCTGGACCGTGCCCGTGCCGCTCGCGTCCAGCGCGCCGACGGTGATCGAGCTGACGGCGACCCTGTAGTTGGGCGCCGTGCCGTTGAACAAGGCGGCGCCGCCGTTGAACCTCAGGCCGCCGATCTTCTGCTCGCCGTCGCCCACCGTCGTGATGCTCTGCTGGCCGAGTTCCAGCGTGGCGTTCTGCAGGGCCGCGGTATTGGCGCCGCCCAGCGCGAAGCTGCTGTCGCCGAGCTTGACCGTCCCCGCGAACGCGCCGCCGACGTTGCGCGTGAAATCGAAGGTCTGGCCCGCGGTGTCCGTCACGACCGTGCCGGTGCCGGCCAGCTTGTTGTTCAGCGCGAACGCGCCGCCGGTCGCGGTGACGAGCGAGCTGCTCTTGTCGATGGAGAGGATGCCGGTGTCGGCCTGGTTGTCGTCGAGCTTGAGCGCCGTCTTCAGCGTGACGACCGAGCCATTGACGAGGGCGACGTTTTCGAAATTGCGGATGCCGGATGTCGCGCTGTCGTAGGCCGTCTGCGTGTTGTCCAGGATCAGGGTGTCGGTCGCGCCCCCCACGCCGCCGTCCAGGCGGCCCGTGACGATGGCCTTGTTGCCCCGCACGGTTACTGTGTCCTGGCCGGTGCCGCCGACGAGGTTGCCGGTGATCATGCTGTTGTCCAGCAGCGCCGTGTTCGTTCCGTTGCCGAGCAGGACGTTGCCCATGACAACGCCGCCCGCGCTGTTCTCGAAGGCGTGGCCCGCGTCGTCCAGCACGACGGCGTTGGAGCCGGCCACCCCCAACAAGGTGCCGTGGTTGACGAGCGTCCCGGGCGCGCCCTGCACCAGCACGGCGCCTGCATTCGTGCCCGTGATGTTGGCCCCCTGGTCGATCGTGACGGTATCGGCCGACTTGACCAGGATCGCCTGGCCCGTGCCGCTGACCTGGACCGACTTGCTCGTCACGGTGAGGTCCCCGGTCGTGTTGGCATAGACGCCCGAGCCGTTGCCGGTCACGCTGATGTCGAATGCATCGCCGACCACCAGGTCGCCGGTGGTGGGGGTGCCGTTGGCGTTGGTCAGGGCCAGCCCCTTGCCGGCCGTGTTGCTGCTCACCAGGATCGTGCCGTGCGAGGCCGCGTCGAGGTTGTTCTCGGTCAGCAAGGCGGCGCCGCTGCCCCTCATTTCAAGGAAGGTGCCGTCCAGCAGGGTGTTGCCCGCCTGGCCCTGGTTGGTCACGAGATTGCCGAAGCCGCCACCCAGGCCGATGATCGAAGCGTCACTGGTCAGCACGACGCGCCCCGCGTCCGTGCCGATCAGCACGCCGGAGGCGCCCTTGTCCACCGTGATGGTGTCCGAGGTCGTCAGCGTGCCACCCCCATGCACCCAGATGCCGGCGTTGCCGTCGTGCACGGTGATCGTGCCGGCCTTGCCGTCGACCGGCGTCACGCGCGAGCCCACGCCGGTGATCTCGATGCCGGTGCCGTGCGCGAGGTCGATGTCGCCGGCGTTGCTCAACTCGGCGCCGTTCTTCACCTGGAAGACGGTGACATTCCTGGCGCTGTCGTCCACCGTGATGTCGGCGGTATTGGTGAACCTGGAATCGCCTCGCCCGACGATATTGCCGCCCAGGTCATGCTTGTTGTCGTCCACCGAGACGGCGATGGTGTCGTCGCGGAACGAGATGACCTTGGCCGCGCCGGTCATCGTGCCCGTGGCGCCGCCTTCCACCTTGAGCGCCGTGGCGCCCTTGCCTGCGACAGTCAGGTCCATGTTGTCGAGGTTCGCCGAAGAGCCGACGCCGGTGACCAGGATCGCAGTGGAGCCTTCGCCCGAAGCCACCAGTGGTGCGGACGTTGCGTTGTTGATGGTGGCGCCGTCCTCGATGCGGAACAGCGTCGAGTTCTTCGTGGCCACGTCCAGCGCGCCGCCTGCCGGGGCGTTGTTGATGTTCACCACCGAGCCCACGCCATGGGCGAAGAAGCCGACCTGGCGCTCGCCGTCGTTGAACTTGACGTTGCCGCCGCTGACGTCGATCTTGCCGCCCGCGCGCGCATGCACGCCGATCGCGTTGTCCCCGCTCAGGTTCACCACGCCGCCCAGCGTCACCGCGCTGCCGGCGCCTTCGGCCCACACACCATAGTTGGGCAGGTCCTTGTCGCTCGACGTGCCGAGGTTGATGGTGCCGGTGCTCGTTGCCTTGCCGCCATCCGTGGCCTTGAGGCCCACGCCGTTGGTGCCCAGCAGGTTGATGGTGCCGGCATTGACGATGGTCGAGCTGCCGCTGTCGCCCTGGACCCAGATCCCGCGGTTCTCCAGCGGCGAGCCGTCACGCGCCCCCTTCACGTCGATCGTCCCGTTGTTCACCACGCTGGCCGAATTCACGCCTTGGACGAGGATGCCCGTCGCATCCTGCATGCCGCTGCCGATGCCGATGTAGCCGTCGTTGAGAAACTGGCTGCTGTCATGGACGACTACCGCCTGCCCGCCCGCGCGCACGGAGGTGTCAGCGCCGCCCGCGGCCATGCTGCCGGCCAGGCTTCCCGGCGTGATCGAGCCGGCCGCTTCACGGCCAAGGTACAGCACGCCAGTCGCCGTGTTGACGACCTTGCTGCCGTTGCTCGCCATCACGCCGAGCACCGGGCTGGCCAGCTCCGAATCGTTGGAGCCGATGTTCATCGCACCTTCGTTGATGAAGGTGCCCTGGTTGGTGACGTCGACGCGCGAGAAGCCGTTGAGCGCCCGGGTGTCGGAATTGACCGCGCCTGCGTTGAAGATGCCCTTGTTGGTCAGGACCGAGCCCGCACCGTCGACCGAACTGTTTCCGCCGATGTAGACCACGCCCGGCGCCGATGCATCGGCCGCCGTGGACGCATAGCCCACCGTCACCACGCCGTTGTTGGTGCCCTGCGAGCCCCCCAGGACCACGAACGGACGGGCAGTACCGGCGGTCGTGGCGATGCGACCGTCGTTGATGACCGTGGCGCCCTGCTCGCCGCGCAATGCGTCGCCATCCGCCATCTCCACGGTGGTGCCCGTCGGGTTGGCGACGCGCGCGGTGGCGTTGGCGCCCACGGCCAGCAGCAGCGCGCGCTTGCCGGCATCGATGTAGAGGGGATCGTTGGGCGGCAGTGGCGCGTCACTGCCGGTCGGCATGATGTGCACGCTGACCGGCGACGTGCCGTAAGCCAGCTTCACGCTCGCGTCGTAGTTCGCGTAGTCGATGCGGCCCGCCTGGATCTCCTGCACGAGCCAGGCGTTGTACTGGGTCAGCGAGGCCAGGTCCGTGACCGTGTGCGAGGTGGTGGCGCCCTTGGCGTCTGTGACGTTGAAGGTGCCGGTGTAGGCCACGGCATCGAAGGTCTGGTCGCGCGCGGCCGTCTGCGCCGGGGCAGCGGTGATCTGGAAGGCGTCGCCGAACTTCACGTAGTTGCCCGATCGCCAGACGGCCTCCGTCTTGTTGCCGGTCGTGCCGTCGACATAGATCAGCGCGGTCTGCTTCGCGGCATTCAGGGCGACCCGGCTCGTACCCAGGTCGACGTTGAGCGTGCCGTTCTGGACGCTCGCCAGGCGCAAGTCGACATAGGCCTGCGCGTCTTTCGGGAAAATCTGCACCGCGTTGACGAAGTAGGCATTTGCAAAAGCAGTGCCGATGGGCCCTTGCGTAAATGACGATGCGCTATAGACCGGCAGCGATTGCATATTGCCGGTGATCGAATCTGGCACCGTAATTGTGGAATTCTTGGCACCTACGACCAATTGCATCTTGCCCGTCACGTCCGGCGCTGTGGCATAGCCTTGCGAGATCGCATCTGCCCACGGGATGAAGTAGCCGGCCGGGATTTTCTGGAAATTGGCGGGGCCGGTGAGGCTGTTCATGCCGGTCGACGTGAAGACGGTCTGGCCCACCTTGTTGCTGTTGCCGCCGCTGTTCCAGTCCGGGGCGATCGTGACATCGAGCGCCATCGCCGGGCCGCTCGCCAGCGCCGCCGCGCCGAGCAGCCAGTGCGAAACCTTGCTGCGTGTGCTGGATTTGCTGCGCCCCCTGGCCGTTTCCTGGACGGCAACGTATGTGTTGAGTGATTCGTTCCAGATGACTCGGTGATTCTTATTCATTGACAATTTGAAAAAACGTTAATAGCTCAATATTCCAGCCTCCAAGTAAATCATGACGACTAAACGATCACAACCAAAGGTTCTGAACTTTCAATCACCGCAATTGTTAATTCAATTAACGCACTTGTGATTTATTCATTCTCACAGCTGCCGCGGCATCCCATTTTTTCAAGTCGACGCGCTTATTCCAGCGCTTGCGCTGCGACGGCAGTGCGCCAGCGTCCCGGAATGAATGCACTAGTCAATGCAAGACCCGCCTCAAGACAAATTGATTTGTCAATTGGCCAAAGGCACCGACGCTATGGAAGTACAGTGCGGTTTTAGGCAGGCGTGCAGGCGAACTGCGGCCGGCCGCAGCGGTGCGTCAGCTGCCAAAGGCCTGCAAATCGACCTGCCGTCGGGCGCACGGCAGAGGCGCCAGGTGTTGGCGCAGCGCCGCGGGGAGGCGCCGCGTGGCGCCTCGAAGCGTCGCCGGCAGCGCTAGGCGCAGCCCAGCAAATCCGCCAACGTGTTGATATCGCGGGCGTGAAAAGTGTTGCTTTCACGCGACGATACGTCCTTCGGACGCTTCGCGCCGTACTCCAGAGGACGCTCGATGTACCCGGTTTGCAGGCCGCAATTGCGCGCGGCCTCCAGGTCGTCATGGTGCGCGGCGGCCAGCATGACCTCGCCGGGGCTGAGGTCGAACACCCCAGCCACACCCAGGTAGGTGCGCGGGTCCGGCTTGTAGGCCTTGAATACTTCGGCCGACAGCACGCAATCCCAGGGCAGGCCGGCGCGCTTGGCCATCTCGGTGAGCAGGCCGATGTTGCCGTTCGACAAGGTGCAGATCGTGAACTTGCGCTTGAGGCGCGTCAGTCCCTCGACTGAATCGGGCCAGGCCGGCAGCCGATGCCAGGCGCGGTTCAACTCGCGTTTCCGGGCCTTGTCGAGACGGCCGACCTTGAACTCGCGCAACACGTCCTCGAGGATGGCGAGGTGCAGTTCATCGACGAGCGTGAAGCCGCCCTCGCCCGCCGCGAGCCGTTCCATGACGCCGCGCATCGCCGGCTGGTAGCCCGCGCGCCAGGCCAGCGCAAACGCATCGGCATCGACCTCGGGCAGCGCCTGCGCCACCTCGGCCGAGATGCCGCCGTGCCAGTCGACGACCGTGCCGAAGACGTCGAACGCGATGACCTTGAGGGTCTGTGTTGTGGACTCCATGAGCGCCATTTTGACGCTCTGGAAAACGGGGAGCCGAACAGCCGGATGCGCAGCCGAACAGCCGGATGCGGGCAGCCGAACGCAGAAGTCGCAAAAGGAATGCAGAAGCATTTCTTGAGTTTCTTCTGCGACCTCTGCGTACTTTTGTCTTCCTTCTGCGTTCGGCTGCCCGCGTCCGTGTCCGCGTCCGACGGACCTCAGCGCTTGAGTTGGCTCGCCTCGCGCGCCAGCGTTTCGATGCGGGCCCAGTCGCCCTTGGCGATGGCGTCGGTCGGCACGATCCACGAGCCGCCGACGCAGGCGACGTTGGACAGGGCTAGGAAGTCGGGCGCGTTGCCCAGGCTCACGCCGCCCGTGGGGCAGAAGGTCACGTCGCCGAACGGGCCCTGCCAGGCCTTCAGCATCGGCAGGCCGCCGGCTTGCATGGCGGGGAAGAACTTGAGCTCGGTGAAGCCGTCTTCCTGCGCCGTCATGATTTCGCTGCCGGTGGCAACGCCGGGCAAGAGCGGCAGGCCGATGTCGCGGCAGGCCTTGCCGACGGCGCGCGTGTAGCCGGGGCTCACACCGAACTTGGCGCCGGCCAGCGCGGAAGCCTGCGCATCGGCGGAGCTGCGGATGGTGCCGGCGCCGGCGACGGCCTCCGGCACTTCCTTGGCAATGGCCTCGATGCACTGCAGCGCCTGGGGCGTGCGCAGCGTCACTTCCAGCATGCGGATGCCGCCGGCCACCAACGCGCGCGCCAACGGCACGGCATGAGCCACGTCGTGCAGCACGATGACCGGTATCACCGGTGCGTCGCGCATCACCTGGAGCGCGGTCAATGTCTCTTTCACAGCCATGTACAGGCTCCTTTTTCTGCGGTCAAAGCATTGCGGCGCATGCCGGCGAACAGTTCGCGACCGAGGCCGCGGCCGTCGGCATCGCGTTGGGACTCGGGTTGGACGGCGTTCTCGCGCGCGGCCCATTCGTCGTCCGGCAGCAGAACGGCCAGCGTGCCGGCCACCGCGTCGAGGCGGACCAGGTCGCCGTCACGCACCTTCGCCAATGGGCCACCGGCAGCCGCTTCCGGCGAAAGGTGGATGGCCGCGGGGATCTTGCCCGACGCGCCGCTCATGCGCCCGTCGGTGACCAGCGCCACGCGGAAGCCCTTGCCCTGCAGCACGGACAGCGGCGGCGTGAGCTTGTGCAACTCGGGCATGCCATTGGCCTGCGGACCTTGCCAGCGCACCACGCACACGACGTCCCGGTCCAGTTCGCCAGCGGTGAAGGCCTTCTGCAGCGCGAACTGCGAATCGAATACGCGCGCCGGCGCCTCGATCACATGGCGGTCCTCGGGCACCGACGACACCTTGATCACGCTGCGGCCCAGGTTGCCGTTCAGCAGCTTGAGGCCGCCGGTGGCGCTGAAGGGCTGGCCGACCGGTCGCGTGATCGCCTCGTCGGCCAGTGGCGCGGCCGCATTCCAGCGCAACGTGGCATTGGCTGCATCCGCCAGTTCGGGAATGCCGCCGAATTCGCGGATGCCGCCGGCGCGCACGGTCATCACGTCGGCATGCATCAGGCCGGCCTCGACCAGCTCGCCGATCACGAAGCCGGGGCCGCCCGCGGCCTGGAACTCGTTGACATCGGCGGTGCCGTTGGGATAGACGCGGGCCAGCAGCGGCACCACGTCGGAGAGCCTGGAAAAGTCATCCCAGTCGATCACGATGCCCGCCGCGCGGGCTACCGCGACCCAGTGGATCAGGTGGTTGGTCGAGCCGCCCGTGGCGAGCAACGCGGCCATCGCATTGACGATGGCCCGCTCGTCGACCATCACGCCGATCGGCGGGCAGTCGTAGGCCTGGGCCGCGGCGCGTCCGAGCACGGTGCGGACCGCCTCGCGCGTCAGCGCCTCGCGCATCGAGTCGCCGGGCTGGATGAACGCACTGCCCGGCACATGCAGGCCCATGGCCTCCAGCAGCATCTGGTTGCTGTTGGCGGTGCCGTAGAAGGTGCAGGTGCCTTGGCCGTGATAGGCCGCCATTTCTGCCTCGAGCAGTCCCTTGCGCCCGACCAGGCCCTGCGCAGCCTGTTCGCGCACCTTCGACTTGGCCGTGTTCGACAGGCCCGAGGGCATCGGCCCCGCCGGCACGAACACCGTGGGCAAATGGCCGAAGTGCAGCGACCCGATGAGCAGCCCCGGCACGATCTTGTCGCACACGCCGAGCAGCAGCGCCGCATCGAACATGTCGTGCGTGAGGGCGACGGCCGTGCTCATCGCGATCACGTCGCGGCTGAACAGGCTCAGTTCCATGCCGGGCGTTCCCTGCGTCACCCCGTCGCACATGGCGGGCACGCCGCCGGCCACCTGCGCGGTCGCGCCGAGCTTGCGCGCCTCGTTCTTGATGATGTCGGGGTAGCCCTGGTACGGCGCGTGGGCCGAGAGCATGTCGTTGTAGGCGGTCACGACGCCGATGTTGGGCGCCCGTTCGCTCACCACCCTGAACTTGTCGTTGGCCGGTATCGCGGCCACTGCATGCGCGACGTTGGCGCATCCCATGCGATCGGAGCCCCGATCGCGGTCACGGATTTCGGCCAACTGCTGCAGATAGGCATTGCGCAATGGCTGGCTGCGCACGCGAATCCGCTCGGTGACCTCTAGAACTGTGGGGTGTGTGGTCATGGCCAATCATCGTACCAAAGCAATATGAAAAGCCCGGTGTTACCGGGCTTTTCATCGATACGCTCTTGCGCCTTTGCGCGCGGAACAGTATCTCGGGTCGATGTGGCTTTGCCACTGCGACTGGGGGCTCAATCCCCCAGCTTGACTTCCACGCGGCGTGCCTGGGCGTTGCTGCCGGTGCCTTCGGTGGTTTCGGGCTTCTTCAGTTCGAGCTTGTCGGCCGGCACGCCAAGGCCGACCAGCACGTCGCGCACCGCTTCGGCGCGCTTCTTGGCGAGTTGCTCGTTGATGGCGGCGTCGCCGGTGGTGTCGTGGTAGCCGGAGATCACGGCCCGCTTGCCGCCCTGGATGCCCTGGATCACGGCGGCGAGCGCTTCGGCCGCGCCGGGCGCGAGGTCCGTGCTGCCGGTCGCGAAGTAGAAGTTGACGACGCCGTTCTCCACACGGATGCTCGCGCCGTCCGGAATAACGACCACCACCGTTTCAGTGACCGTGGCCACGACCGGCGCGGTGGCCGCGGCAACCACGGGCTTGGCCTTGTGCGCCTTGCCGTTCGCATAGAGCGCAATGCCGATCACGAGGAACAGCACGAGCGCAATGACGCCCACTGCGATGCCGAGGATGAGATTTTGTTGACTGTCGTCGTCGCTGGGGGATGCCATCGGGCGGACTCCGTTATTAAGGGGCAAGTAAATAATGGTGCGGTGAACCATGAGCCTCAAATTGTAGGTGCACCTGCACCCGACCCCGGCCCGCCCGGGCTCGACCCCATGCCCAAGCCATTGCGCGATCCGAAGCCCATGCTGGACCGCGTGATCGAGCAATGGGGCGGCCACCACGACCTCTGGCTCTTCGGCTATGGCTCGCTGATCTGGAAACAGGAGTTCGAGCATGCCGAGCGACGGCCCGCGAAGGTGCACGGCTGGCACCGCGCGCTCAAGATGTGGAGCCGCGTCAACCGTGGCACGCCGGCGAACCCCGGCCTGGTGTTCGGCCTGCTCTCCGGCGGCAGCGTTCAGGGCATGGTGTTCCGCATCCCGGCGGCCGAGGGGCTGGAAACGCTGGGCCGGCTATGGCTGCGCGAGATGCCGACCGGCGTCTACGACCCGCGCTGGCTCGATTGCAGCACGCCCGGCGGCAAGGTTCGCGCGCTGGCCTTCACCCTGTCGCGGCGCAGCCCCAACTTCACCGGCGAACTGGGCGAGGCGCGCTATCGCGAGATCTTCGCCAGCGCGGCAGGCCGCTACGGCACGTCGATCGACTACGCGCGACAGACCTTGCTGGAACTGCGCCGCCACGGCATCCACGACGCGGCATTGGCGCGGCTGGTGAGGATGGCAGGCGAGGACCTGTCGGTCGCATCGCACGGTGACCCGGCGTCGTGGCGACAGGCGTCGTCGGACAAGTCCCCGTGATGCGCAGGCTTGTGCTGCGCGGCTTTACCCGGACATGAGGCCGCCCGATACTGGACCGGCCAATCATCTGGAGAAGCCATGACATTTCGATTCGCTGCCTTGACCACCCTCCCCCTTTCCACCCTCGCCCTTTCCACCCTCGCCCTTTCGAGCGCCTTGCTGGTCGGTTGCGGCAGCATGGGAATGGGAAAGGCCGGTGCCGTCGCCAACCTCGCGCCCACGGGCGCCATCACGCCCAACCCGACCCAGGGCAAGGCAACTTTCACGGCGCTGGAGCATGGCGTCCGCCTCACGGGCGAAGTCAGCGGCCTCCCCCCGGGCAGCGAACATGGCTTCCACATCCATGAAAAGGGCGACTGCGGCGACAACGCGATGGCAGCCGGCGGCCACTTCAATCCGGCCGGTGGCACGCATGGGAAGTTCGAGGCGGCAGGCAGCCATGCCGGCGAACTGCCCAGCCTGAAGGCCGACGCCGCCGGTGTCGCGCGCTTCGACGTGGAAGTCCATGCCATCTCGCTGACCGACGGCGCCGCCAACAACGTCGTGGGCCGCGCGCTGGTGGTTCACCGCGACCCGGACGACTTCAAGACCCAGCCGGCCGGCAACTCGGGCCCGCGCACGGCCTGCGCGATCATCGCGAAGGGTTGAGCAACAGCGCCTCGGCGCGCGCCAGGGCGTCGAGCGTGTCGATGTCGGTGACGATGCCGACGTCGTCGACTTCGATGTCCGCGACCTTCCCGGCGGCACGCAGCGCCTTGAGCACGGGCGCCGCCCCCAGGTTGCCTTGCAGCGCCATCAGCGACTCGCGATTCACCCGCGCAAAGCCGACGGGATGGCCGCGCTCGCCGCGGAAGAAGGGCTGCGCCGCCTGCGCCTCGCCGCCGAGCGCCGCCGCCACCTGCCGCAACGTGGACGGCTGCACCAGCGGGAGGTCACCCGGCAAGATCAGCCATCCCGCCGCGTCGGGCGTGTTGCGCACCGCCGCCGCGATCGAGTCGCCCATGCCGGGGTGGCCGGCATCTTCCAGGTGCCACGGCAGCCCACTCGCCTGGACATGGGCCAGCGTATGCGCCAGCACGGCCTGGCCGGCCAGCAGGGCCTGCAGCTTGGAACCGCTGCCGCCGGAAGCGACGAAGCGCTCGCCGCGTCCCGAAGCCAGCACGATGACGGTGGGCAGTGTGTCGGTCATGGCCGGAGTATCGGTGTCCGGCGCGACAATGGCCCATGAGCTCACCGAACGATTCCCTGGCCGCGCTGCGCAAGAGCTACGAGCGCGCCGAACTCGACGAAACCGCGAGCGCCGGCGACCCGCTGCAGCAGTTCGAGCGCTGGCTCACCGAAGCCATCGACGCCCAGGTGCCCGAACCCAACGCCATGACGCTGGCCACCGTGGCCGGCGACTTGCGGCCGTCGACCCGCATCGTGCTGATCAAGGGCTACGACGCGCGCGGCATCGTCTGGTTCACCAACTACCAGAGCCGCAAGGGCCAGGAACTGGCGGGCAACCCCTTTGCCGCACTTCAATTCCATTGGGTCGAGCTGGAACGCGTCGTGCGCATCGAAGGCCGCGTCGAGAAAGTCGATGGCGCCGAGAGTGACGCCTACTTCGCCAGCCGTCCGCTGGATTCGCGCATCGGCGCCTGGGCCAGTCCGCAGAGCGAGGTCATCGAGGGGCGGCAGGTATTGGTGAAGAACGCCGCGGTGATCGCGGCAAGGCATCTGCTCTCGCCGCCGCGGCCGCCGCATTGGGGTGGTTATCGGCTGGTGCCGGACCGCTGGGAGTTCTGGCAGGGGCGCGCGAGCCGGCTGCATGACCGGCTGCGCTATCGGCGGGAGGACGGATCCTGGCGTCGCGAGCGCCTCGCGCCATAGAGCCGAGCCCCTCAGGACGAGCGCCACGCACACCTGTCGGCCTCCGCGGCCAACCTTGTTTCTTCAAAGACACGGAACCGTTCGCCAACTCGCCTCCGACGATCCCGATGTGCGTCTGCGGTCTCGGCGTTACCGAGGTAAGTGTTCGTCCCCGGCATGTCCCGCGGCACACATCGGGGACTACACTCGCGGCCCCTCGATCACGGGGGTCTCCCAGGAGGGGAAGCATGAAAACAAAAGCAGTTTTGCTGGCGTCTGCGCTTGTCGCGCTTTCAGGTCTTTCTCCATCAGCCGATGCCGGCCGGTGCGGGCCGTCGGGCCAGTGTGGCCCGGGCAGGGCACCCGGCCCCCGAGACGATGTTTCTTTCCCCGAAGCGTCGGCTGTATCTGCGGCAATCAATGCCGCAGGCGATGCTGTACGAGGATTGCCGCTCATCGCTCCGATCTACTCGCTGCCGGGTGGGCAAACCTATGGTCGATGGGCCGTCGAATGGCAACAGTGGATCGCATCCATGCCGGCTGACAGGTATCCGCTGACGGACATGACGGGTCAGTTCTGCGCTGAACGCCAGGTTGGAAAAGTATGGTTCCTCGGTGGGGTTTACCAAGGCACCACGGCCACCCGCAATTGCAGTATCCCGGCCGGGAAGGCCATCTTTTTCCCCTTGATCAACAACTCTTATTCGGCGTTCCTGAACGACCTTCCTGAATCCACGCGAACGGAAGAGTTCGTGCGCGGGGCGGGATCGTGCAGCGTGCCGGCCGAGATTTCGGTCTGGATCGACGGCATCAAGGTCCCCCGCCCGACGAGATACTTCACGGGGCCTGGTGGCAGTCAGTCTCCCATCTACAACGCCCAGATGGGTCCCAACAACATCGGCCAGTACTCACCCGATCCTGCCAGCGGGGCAAGGTATGCAAAGGATCTCGCCCTGGTGCCGAGCGCCGAGCAGGGCTACTACCTTTTCGTCTATCCGCTGAGCGTCGGCGCGCACAAGCTTCGCTGGATCGCCACCGGCTGCTATGCGGCGGACGCACTGCAGGACGTGACCTACCATCTTTCAATCACGGCCAACTAGACCAGGGGCCGCGATTGCAGCGCCGCGCCTTGCGTCAAAGGTAGCCGACCAGCGCCATCACACCCGACAGCGTCACCAGCGCCAGCACCGTCGACACCACCACGCTGGCCGTGACCAGTTCCTCGGCCACCTTGTAGCGCTGGGAGAACAGGAACACGTTGGCGCCGATCGGCAATGCGGCGGCCACCACCATCACTGCCAGCGGCAGGCCGCGCAGGCCCATCGCCCAGCCCAGCCCCAGCGTCAGCAGCGGATGCACCACGTTCTTGAACAGGGCCTGCACGAGTGCGCCGCGCCAGTGCTGCCCCACGGGCGTCAGCGCCAGCGTGACGCCCACCATCGCGAGCGCCACCGGGCTGAAGGCCTGGCCCAGGAGATTGATCGGCGTATCGATCGCCACCGGCAGCGTCCAGCCGGTCTGCGCGAACAGCAGCCCCGCGATGATCGGCAAGGGCACCGGATGGATGATGGCGTTGCGCAGCGCGCGGCCTACCGTGCGCAGCATCGCCTTGCGATCTTGCCGGCCGGCGCCGCTGCGGGCCGCGTTCTCATGCGCCACCGCCAGTTCCAGCACCACCGTCGCGCTGGTCAGCAGCACCAGCGAATGCAGCGAGATCAGCGTCAGCAGCACCACCATGCCGTCCGGCCCGTAGGCCAGCCCGACCAGCGCGATGCCGATCATCACGGTGTTGCTGTACGTATTGGCCAGCGCCAGCACGGCGGCCGTCCGGTTGAAGCCGCGCCACAGCATCGTCGCCGCGAAGATCAGCCCCGCCGCCAGGAAGTAGGCCGCGACGGGCCGCAGGCTCAACTGCTCGACATGCACCGTGCTCATCGAGCGGAACAGCAGCGCCGGCGCCAGCAGCATGAAGATCAGGTTCGACAAATCCTTGACGGATTTGCCGCCGATCCAGCCGCGCTTGCCCGCGAGGTAGCCCGCCGCGATCAGTAGTACGACCGGCAGCAGCGAAGAGATGACGGTGGTATTCAGCGCTTCACCCGGCTCGCAAAGGTCTTCTGGAATTGCCCTGGCGGTTCAACGTGGTCGGGTCGTGCACCACGAAAAAGATCTCGAGGATCTCGCGCAGGGAGATCTGCGCGGTGTCGAACTCGACGTTGACCACTTCCACATGCCCGGTGCGGCCGGTGCACACCTGCTCGTAGCTCGGATTCATCGCCGAGCCGTTGCAGTAGCCCGATTCCACGTCGGTGACGCCCTGCACGCGGTCGA
Source organism: Variovorax sp. dw_954 (assembly GCF_018449755.1). Classification (NCBI taxonomy): domain Bacteria; kingdom Pseudomonadati; phylum Pseudomonadota; class Betaproteobacteria; order Burkholderiales; family Comamonadaceae; genus Variovorax; species Variovorax sp. dw_954. Next base: position 24,124 of record NZ_JAAVVD010000015.1, read on the forward strand.
ATACCGCCTCGCTGCACCAGAAACAGCCGCCGCCCGGAACGATCGATTCGGTCGAAGAAGACATGGATTTGGCATCCCGGATGTTGCAAAAGACGCAACGCGGCATTGTCGCGGCTTGACGCCCGGAGCGTCGGTCACTACATTACTAACCCGTCAGTCATTAACTCCCTCATGCCGTCCCAGAGCTTCCTTGCCGACAAGCTGCGCACCGTCAGCGCCAAGCGCGAGCGCCGTAAGGAAGCCCGCCCCGGCGAACTGCTGGATGCGGCGCTCGACCTCTTCGTAGAGAAAGGCTTCGCCGCCACCCGCTCCGAGGAAGTAGCGGCGCGGGCCGGCGTTTCCAAGGGCACGCTGTTCCTCTACTTCCCCAGCAAGGAAGAACTCTTCAAGGCCGTCGTCCGCGAAAACCTGTCGGGCAACTTCGCCGACTGGAACAAGGAGTTCGAGGCCTTCGAGGGCAGTACGCCCGACATGCTGCGCCACGTGATGCGCAGCTGGTGGCAACGCATTGGCGCGACCCGGATCTCGGGCATCACCAAGCTCATGATGAGCGAGGGCAGCAACTTTCCGGAGCTAGCGGCCTTCTACCAGGCCGAGGTGGTCATGCCCGGCCACGAACTGCTTCGCCGCATGTTCCGGCGCGGCGTCGAGCGCGGCGAATTCAAGCCGATCGATATCGACATGGCGATTTACACCATCGTCGCCCCCATGATCTTTCTCATGCTGTCCAAACATTCCAGCAACATCTGCATGGCGCCGAGCATCGAACTCGACGCCGACAAGTACATCGCCCTCCAAGCCGAGACGCTCCTGAACGGCCTTTGCGCGCCCTCCTCCAGGAGTGCCGCATGAAAAGGACGTGGTTGCGCTGGCTGATCGGCGCGCTGGTGCTGGTGCTGATCTGCGCAGGCGTGCTGCGCGCACTCTCCGCGCGCAAGGCCCAGCAGGCGGCCATCGCCAGCGCGGCGCAACCGGCCGAGACCGAAGTGGTGTTGACGCCCGCGGAAACTGTGCGCGCGACTCAGCGCGAACTCATGCAGACGCTGCCGGTCTCCGGCACGCTGCGCGCGGTCGACTCGGCCGTGGTCAAGGCGCGCGTGGCCGGCGAGTTGATCGGCCTCACGCTGCGCGAGGGCGACTCCGTCTCCGCCGGGCAGGTCGTCGCGCGCATCGACCCTGTCGAATACAACTTCCGCGTCCAGCAGGCGCAGGAGCAGGCCGACTCGGCCCGCGCGCAGACCGAGATGGCGCAGCGCACGCTCGACAACAACAAGGCGCTGGTCGAGCAGGGCTTCATCTCGCGCAATGCGCTCGACACCTCGCAATCGACCCTCAACGCGGCGCAGTCCACGCACCGGGCCGCATTGGCCGCGGTCGACGTGGCGCGCAAGTCGCTCAACGACACGGTGCTCAAGAGCCCGATCTCCGGGCAGGTGGCGGCACGGCTGGCGCAACCCGGCGAACGCGTGGCCATCGACGGCCGCGTGCTCGAAGTGGTGGACCTGAGCCGCATCGAAGTCGAAGCCACGCTGTCGGCGGCCGACTCGGTGTCGGTGCGCGTCGGCCAGCGTGCTTCCCTGCAGATCGAGGGCAGCACCGCCGGCATGGCGAGCACGGCCTCGGCCGAGCGCAAGGTCGGCGCGAGCGTGGTGCGCGTGAATCCGAGCGCGCAGGCGGGCAGCCGCAGCGTGCTCGTCTACCTCCGCCTGGACAGCAACGACGGCTTCCGCCAGGGGCTGTTCGCGCAGGGCACGATCGACGTGGGCCGCACCACGGCGCTGGCGTTGCCGCTCACCGCCGTTCGCATCGACAAGCCCGCGCCCTATGTGCAGACCGTGGTCGACGGCCGCATCGCCTACCGGCAGGTGCAGACCGGACTGCGCGGCCAGGTCGACGGCCAGACGCTGGTGGCCGTCACCGGCGTGGAAGACGGTGCACTGGTGGTGGCCGGAACCGTCGGCCCGCTGCGCGAAGGTACGCGCGTGAAGCTGGCGGAGGCTGTGGCGGCGCCTGTGGCGGCTGCCGTGTCGCCCGCTGCATCGCCCGCGACCGCGGCCCGCGTCGCATCGGGCGCCGCGCGCCCGGCGCCCTGATCGGCGCGCCCGGCCATGTGGTTCACTCGCGTCAGCCTGCGCAACCCTGTCTTCGCCACGATGCTGATGCTGGCGCTGGTGGTGCTGGGCGTCTTCTCCTACCAGCGCCTGCAGATCGACCAGTTCCCGAACATCGACTTCCCGGTGGTCGTGGTCATCACCGACTACCCCGGCGCCTCGCCCGAGATCGTCGAGAGCGAAGTCACCAAGAAGATCGAGGAAGGCGTCAACTCGATCGCCGGCATCAACAACCTCACCTCGCGCAGCTACGAGGGCCAGTCGGTTGTCATCATCGAATTCCAGTTGTATGTCGATGGGCGCAAGGCCGCCGACGACGTGCGCGAGAAGGTGGCCGGTGTGCGGCCGCTGTTCCGCGACGAGGTGAAGGACCCGCGCGTTCTACGCTTCGACCCGGCCTCGCGCGCCGTGTGGTCGGTGGCGGTGCTGCCCGATCCGGAAGCCAAGCGCCCTCCGAGCGCGATCGAGCTCACCAACTGGGCCGACCAGGTGCTGAAGAAGCGCCTGGAGAACGTGCGCGGCGTCGGCTCGGTCACGCTCGTGGGCGGCACCAAGCGCGAGATCAACCTCTACCTGAATCCCGGCGCGATGGAGTCGCTCGGCGTGACCGCCGACCAGGTGGTGAACGCGGTGCGCAACGAGAACCAGGCCTTGCCCGTGGGGGCAGTGCGCTCGCTCGAACAGGACCGCGTGGTGCAGATCGATGCGCGCATGGAGCGGCCGGAGGACTTCGGCAAGATCATCGTGGCGCGCAAGGCGGGTGCGCCGATCCGCGTCGACCAGGTCGCGCGCGTCTCCGATGGCGCACAGGAGATCGACACCCTCGCCCTCTACAACGGCCAGCGCACGCTGCTGCTCTCCGTGCAGAAGGCGCAGGACGAGAACACCATCGACGTGGTCGACGGCCTGGTCAAGGCCATCGCCGACATCAAGCCGCAACTGCCGCCGGGCGTGAAGCTGGAGCCGATCGGCGACGCCTCCCGATCGATCCGCGTGGCGGTGCAGAACGTGCGCCAGACGCTCATCGAAGGCGCGCTGTTGACAGTGCTGATCGTGTTCCTGTTCCTGAACTCGTGGCGCTCGACGGTGATCACCGGGCTGACGCTGCCCATCGCATTGATCGGCACCTTCTGGTTCATGCAGATGTTCGGCTTCACGATCAACATGATCACGCTGATGGCGCTGTCGCTGTGCGTGGGCCTGCTGATCGACGATGCCATCGTGGTGCGCGAGAACATCGTGCGGCATGTGCAGATGGGCAAGGCGCCGTACAAGGCCGCGCTCGACGGCACGCAGGAGATCGGCCTCGCGGTGCTGGCCACCACGCTCTCGATCGTCGCGGTGTTCATGCCGATCGGCTTCATGGGCGGGATCATCGGCAAGTTCTTCCACGAGTTCGGCATCACCATCGTGGCGGCGGTGATGATCTCGATGTTCGTGAGCTTTACGCTGGACCCGATGCTGTCCAGCCTGTGGCACGACCCGGCCATCGACAAGCACGGCAAGAAGCGCGGCCCACCCGTCACCTTCTACGACAAGACCATCGGCCGCGTGACCGGCTGGTTCGACGATGCGACGGAGAAGCTGGCCGAGGGCTACCAGTCGATCCTGCGCTGGTCGCTCAAGCACAAGCTGGCCACGGTGTTCGCCGCGGTGGGCGTCTTCGTCGGCAGCATCTTCATGGTGCCGCTGCTGGGCACCGAGTTCGTGCCGAAGGCGGATTTCTCCGAGACGGCCATCAACTTCTACACGCCGGTCGGCTCCTCGCTGGAAGTCACGGAGGCGAAGGCGAAGCAGGTCGACGTCATCCTGCATGACATGCCCGAGGTGCGCTACACGCTCACCACCATCAACACCGGCGACGCGCAGGGAAAGATCTACGCGAGCATCTACGTGCGGCTGGTCGACCGCAAGGCCCGCAGCCGCAGCGTCGACCAGATGTCCGCCGTGCTGCGCGAGAAGCTGCGCACGGTGCCCGGTATCACGGTCACGCACGTCGGCCTGCGCGACTCGGTGGGCGGCAACAAGCCCATCGAGTTCTCGCTGCAAGGCCCCGACCTGCAGGAACTCGAGCGCCTCACCAAGCTCGTGACCGAGCGCATCCGAACCATCCCCGGCCTGGTCGACCTCGACTCCAGCCTCAAGCCCGACAAGCCGACGGTGAGCGTGGTGGTCAAGCGCGACGCGGCATCGGACCTGGGCCTGGGCGTGGCGTCCATCGCCAACGCCTTGCGCACGCTGGTGGCCGGCACCACGGTGGGCACCTGGCGCGCGCCCGACGACCAGACCTACGACGTGAACGTGCGCCTCGCCCCCGAGGTGCGCAACACGCCGGGCGACCTGGCCCGCCTGCCCTTCGTCAGCACCACCATGGGCGCCAATGCCGACGGCAGCAGCCGCATCGTGCGGCTCCAGCAGGTGGCCGACGTGCGCGAATCGACTGGCCCGAACCAGATCAACCGCCGCGCGCTGGCCCGCGAAGTCTCGATCAATGCCAACAACGACATCCGCTCCGCCGGCGAAGTCTCGGCCGACATCCGCACCGCGCTCGACGGCATCGCCTTCCCGCCCGGCTACGGCTACCAGTTCAGCGGCTCGACCAAGAACATGCAGGAGTCCTTCGGCTATGCGGTGTCGGCGCTGGCGCTGGCCATCATCTTCATCTACATGATCCTGGCCAGCCAGTTCAAGAGCTTCCTGCAGCCGATGGCGCTGATGACCGCGCTGCCGCTCACCCTCATCGGCGTGGTGCTGGCACTGTTGATGTTCCATTCGACGCTGTCGATGTTCTCGATCATCGGCGTGGTGATGCTGATGGGGCTCGTGACGAAGAACGCGATCCTGCTGGTGGACTTCGCGATCCGCTCGCGCGAGCCGCACCTGGCGGATGACGGCAGCACCGCGCCGGGCCTGGACCGGGCCGACGCCCTGCTGCTCGCGGCCCGCGTGCGGCTGAGGCCCATCCTGATGACCACGCTGGCGATGATCTTCGGCATGGTGCCGCTGGCCTTTGCGCTCAGCGAAGGCGCCGAGCAACGCGCGCCGATGGGCCAGGCCGTGATCGGCGGCGTGATCACATCGTCGCTGCTGACGCTGGTGGTGGTGCCGGTGGTGTACTGCTACATGGATGACCTGGCCAACTGGGCGCGGCGCAAATGGCAGGGAACGCCGGCCGCGCCGGTGGACGGCACACCTAAAATTCACGGCTTGTCCTGACCCGACCCGAGAAAGACCATGAACCCCCACGCCAACCCGACGCTTGAAAACCTGCGCTTCAACATGATCGAGCAGCAGATCCGCCCCTGGGATGTGCACGATCCGGCCGTGCTCGCGCTGCTCAACGAGATCCACCGCGAGGACTACACGCCCGAGGCGCACCGCACCCTGTCCTTCTTCGACATGGAACTGCCGCTCGGCGACGGCAGCGTACCCGGCGAGATCATGCTGGCGCCCAAGATCGAGGCCCGCACGCTGAACGACCTGAAGGTGCAGAAGCACGAGACCGTGCTGGAGATCGGCACCGGCTCCGGCTTCATGGCCGCCCTGCTGGCCAACTGCGCCGCCAGCGTGCTGACACTGGAGATCAACCCCAAGATCGCCGCGACCGCCGCCGAGACGTTGCGCCGCAACGGCGTCAGCAACGCCGAGGTGCGCGTGGCCGATGGTTCTAAGCCGCTGCCCAGCGGTCCCACCTTCGACGTGATCGTGTTGAGCGGCTCCGTCGCGAAGATCCCGCAGAACCTGCTGGGCTCGCTGAAGATCGGCGGCCGCCTCGCCGCGATCGTCGGCGAGGAACCGATGATGCGCATGCACTTCGTCACGCGCACCGGCGAGGGCCAATGGAGCACCGCCCAGCCCTGGGACACGGTGGCGCCGCGCCTGCTGAACTTCCCCGAGCCCTCGCGCTTCGCGTTCTGAGCATCCGATGATCGATCAAGTCGCCCCCGCCGACCTGGCCGCCTGGTTCGCCGCCGACGCGGCCGCGACGCCGGTGCTGCTGGACGTGCGCGAACCCTGGGAATGGCAGACCGCCAGCGTCACGCCCTCCGGCTTCACGCTGCTGACCATTCCGATGAACGAGATTCCGGGACGCCTGTCCGAACTCGATCCGGCCCAGCGCGTGGCCTGCCTGTGCCACCACGGCGCGCGCAGCCAGCGCGTGGCGATGTTCCTGGCCCAGAACGGATTCGATGCGCTGGCCAATGTGGCTGGTGGCATCAATGCCTGGTCGGTCCAGCACGACCCGACTGTTCCCCGCTATTAGTTTTTTTCAGGACCCTTGATGCCCCTCTGGCCCCGGCTGCTTCCACTCCCTGCCGCATTGCTTGTGGCGCTTTCATTGCCGGCTCATGGCCAGAGCCTGATCGAACTCTACGACGCCGCGCGTGGCTACGACGCCACCTACAAGGCAGCGCTCTCGCAGTACGACGCCAGCATCGCGCGGGCCGCGCAGGCCAAGGCGGGCATCCTGCCGGCGGTGGGCCTGTCGGGCAGCGCCGTGCACTCCAACATTGCGGTCGACACGCCGCAGGGCGACATCTCGCGCAAGATCAACACGCAGGCCGGCGGCGTCAATGCCACGCAGCCGCTGTACCGCCCCGCCAACTGGGCCACCTACGAGCAGGGCAAGCTCCAGGCCGACATCGCGCAGGCGGTGCTGACCGGGGCCGAGCAAGACCTCATCGTGCGGGTGAGCCAAGGCTACTTCGATGTGCTCGCCAGCCAGGACACGCTGGCGCTGGTGCGCGCCCAGAAGGCGGCCACGGCGGAACAACTGGCATCGGCCAAGCGGAACTTCGAGGTCGGCACCGCGACCATCACCGACACGCGCGAAGCCCAGGCCCGCTTCGACCTGGTCGTCGCCCAGGAGATCGCGGCCGAGAACGACCTGCAGATCAAGAAGATCGCGCTCGACGAACTGGTCGGCCGGATCGGCACCAACCCGACACCGCTGGCCGCACCTGTCACCCTGCCCGCCCTGCTGCCAGCGGACGTCAATGTGTGGGTGCAGCAGGCCGAGGCGGTCCATCCGTCGATCCTGCAGGCAAGGCTCGGCGTCGACGTGTCGGGGCTCGAAGTGAAGAAGGCCGAGGCCGGCCACAAGCCCACGCTCGACGTGCAGGCCGGCTACAACGTCACCAACAATCCGCAGGGCACCTCCACGGCGCTGGGCAAGTCGCGCATCAACGCGGGCAACATTGGCGTGGTGTTCAACATGCCGCTGTTCGCCGGCTTCGCGACCGAGAACCGCATCAAGGAAACCCTGGCTCTGGAAGACCAGTCGCGCTCGATCCTGGATTCGACGCGCCGCACCGTCAACCAGAACACGCGCTCGGTCTACCTCAGCCTGGTGTCCGGCGCGGGCCAGGTCAAGGCGCTGGAAGCGGCCGAGGCATCGAGCCAGAGCGCGCTCGATGCCAACCGGCTGGGCTACCAGGTCGGGGTGCGCATCAACATCGACGTGCTCAATTCGCAGAGCCAGCTCTACCAGACCAAGCGCGACCTGGCGCTGGCGCGCTATGGCGTGCTGCTGGGCAACCTGAAGCTGCGCCAGGCCAGCGGCACGCTGGCGCCGGCAGACCTGCAGCCGATCAATGCCACGCTGGCGCAAGCCGGCAGCGCAGCGGCCGCCGCGTCGCCCACCGTGCCTTCGGCCGCGACGATCAGCCCGGTGCCCGTGCCGTCGAACTCGATTCCCGGCGCGACGCCCCTGGTGCCGCAACAGCCGTTCAATCCGCCGGCGCCGGTGATGCCGGTGCCGCCTCCGCCGCCGGTCATCCTCAACCCGCCGACGCGCTGAAGTCCCGGGGCGTCTACGCGGCCGCGCGTTCGCGCAGCACCAGCGTCTGCACCGCGATGCCGATGGGCCCGTGCTCGTCATAGAGGCGCGAGGTGACCATGCCCGCGCCCCCGCCGTCCACCTGCGTCTCCGACAGGAGCCCGACCCACTCCCCGACGGGCTCGCGGTACAGGTGCAGGCTGAGGTCGGCGTTCGTGAACAGGTAGCGGTCGAAGGGCAGCACCCAGCTCAGGCCGTTGCCGAAGTCCGCCGCGGCGGCCGCGCGCATGGCGGGTGATGTCGGCACGCCTTGCACCAGGGGCGCCGCGAGCCTGAACCAGGCGCCGGCGGCGCCGGGCTGCGACGGGTCGCCCTGGGCCACACGGGTTTCCATGGCCGTGCGGTAGAACGAGGTCCCTTCGGGCAAGCCCGGGATGCGCACGCGTTCGCTGCACTCGGCAGGCAGGCGCTCCAGCTGTGCCGGCGATCCGCTGTGCGGCAGGTCGGCGGGCAATGCGATCCGCTCGCCGCGCAGCAGCAGGGCATGGGCGCTTGCGACCAGCACATCGCCGGCGAGCAGGTCGATCGTGACGCGCGCCGTCGAGCGTGCGGCCTGCACGCTGTGCTGCGTGCGCAGCGGCGCCACGGGCACCGGCTTGACCAGTTCCACGCTCATGCGCGAAAGGCGCCAATCGCCTTCTGGCGCTGCGCTTTCCGCCACGTGCGCGAGCAGCGCGCAGGGTGCGCCGCCATGCTGGGCACGCGGGTCCCACGGCCCGCGCGAGAGTTCGGTGGGCAACCAGGTGTCGCCCTCCCGTGCGTAGACTGCGTGGACATCGGTCAAGGCTGGGGTGTTGGTCATGTGAAGGATCGGGTCGCCGAAGCGTGCGCCAAAAAGGATGGAAAAATTCTAGACACAACATCGGTGCCAGATGTTCATATTCGCTTGCCATGAAATCCCGTTCGCAACCCCTTGCCTCACCCAAGCGAAGGAAGCCGCTCCAGTCGCGCTCGAAGGAGACTTCGCGCGCCTTGCAGGAAGCCTTTGTTCAGCTCCTCGTCGAGCGTGACTACGCCCGCGTGACGATCCGCGAGATCGTCGCGCTGGCCGGCACCGGCCTGGGCAGCTTCTACCAGTACTTCGCCAGCAAGGACGAACTGGCCCGTACCTGCATCCACCTGCGGACCAAGGCCCTGTTGCAGGCCATGCGCGACGCCGTGAACGCGCATGCCGGGCAGCCCCTGCCCGACATCGTCGACGCGGTGCTGGAGTCGCAACTGGCGGCGGTTCGCAAACGGCCGCAGGAATGGGGCGTGCACTTCGTGCTCGAGCGGCACTTGTCCGGACCCGAGGCCTACCGCAAGATGTACCAGCAGTTCATCGATGAATGGGTGCACGCATTCGAGGTGGGCGCGGGGCTGCCGGCCGGCTTCCCCAGTCAGGAGGCCGCATTGGTGAGCCAAGCCATCATGTACGAGCTGTTCGCCACCACCCACATCCGCTCGGACAAGAAGGCCGACCTGGAGGCGCTGGAGCGCCAGGCGCGGACCGCTTTGCACGCCTACCTGGCCCACGTTCCAGCGCAGGGCGAATCGCGCAAAACCTGAACAAGGTGCCACCGCGGCCGGGCTCAAAGACCGCGTCAAAAACGTGCCTTGTCCCGTGCCGCGTCCCGGAGATCGCGCGCCAGCCATCGGTGCGCCGGCGGCGGCAAACCTGAACATCCTGCGGCCTCTTTTTCCCTAGACTTCTGGCCATCCCATTCAAGGAGGCGACATGGCCTGGCAAACCCACGAGATCAGCAACCAGTTCGACGAACTGACCGACTACAACCTGTTCGCGACCGACGCGCCCCTGCGCGAAGCACTCGCACGCGCCGGCGCCGACTGGGCCGCGCCGCAGATGACCAGCTTCGGCGACACGCTGGGCAAGGCCGAGACCTGGAAGCTGGGCGCCGACGCCAACAAGTACAAGCCCGAGTTCGAGGCCTTCGACGCACGCGGCCGCCGCATCGACACCGTGACCTTCCATCCGAGCTGGCATCAGCTGATGGAAGGCTATCGACGCGAGGGCTTCATCTCCCTGCCCTTCCGCGACATGCAGCAGCAAGGCCGCTGGGCCGCCTGGGCGGCGGGCTTCTACCTGCAGGGCCAGGTCGAGGCCGGCGTGCTGTGCCCGGCCACGATGACGCAGGCCGCCATCCCCGTGCTGCAGAAGGAGCCGGCGCTGTGGGCGAAGTACGGCGCCAAGCTCATGAACAACGAATACGATGCGCGCGACATCCCGATGGACCAGAAGAAGTCGGTCTGGATCGGCATGGGCATGACCGAGAAACAGGGTGGCTCCGACGTGCGCGCCAACACCACCACCGCCACGCCCATTGGCGCGGGCGGTCGTGGCGGCGAATACCTGATCCGCGGCCACAAGTGGTTCTTCTCGGTGCCGATGAGCGACGCCCACCTCGTGGTGGCGCGCACGCAGGAGGGCGGCCATTCCTGCTTCTTCGTGCCGCGCTGGAAGCCCGACGGCACCAAGAACCCGGTTCAGATCCAGCGCCTGAAGGAAAAGGTCGGCAACCGCAGCAACTCCAGCAGCGAAGTCGAGTTCCAGGACGCCCTCGGCTTCCTGATGGGCGAGGAAGGCCGCGGCATCCCGACCATCATCGAGATGGCCACCTACACGCGGCTGAACTGCGTGGTTGGCAGCGCGGGCTTCCTGCGCCAGGCCACGGCGCAGGCCATCGGCTATGCGCGCAAGCGCAAGGCATTCGGCAAGCTGCTGGTCGAGCAGCCGCTGATGCGCGGCGTGCTGTCCGACCTGGCGCTGGAGAGCGAAGCCGGCCTGGTGCTGGCGATGCGCCTGGCGCAGGCCTTCGAGTTCGGCGACGACCCGGCCCAGCGCGTCTGGAAGCGCGTGATGACGCCCGCCGCCAAGTTCTGGATCTGCAAGCGCGCGGTCGAGATTTCCGGCGAGGCGATGGAAGTCTTCGGCGGCAACGGCTACGTCGACAACGGCCCGATGGCCCGCATGTTCCGCGAAGCGCCGGTCAACTCGATCTGGGAAGGCTCGGGCAACGTGATGTGCCTGGACGTGATGCGCGCCATCGCCCGCGACCCCGAAGGCGCGCACGCCCTGCTGCACGAGCTGGCGGGCAATGCGAATGGCGACGCCCGCCTGCTCGACGAGTTGCATGCCCTCGGGGAGATGCTGCAGCAGCCGCCAGAGCAGCTCGAAGCGCTGGGCCGGCAGTTCACGCAACGCCTGGTGCTGGTCGCGCAGGCCACGCTGTTGTGCAAGGTGTCGCCGGCCTTCGTGTCCGATGCCTTCATCGCCACTCGACTCGATCCCCAGTGGGGCCGCGTGGTGGGCGCCATCGACACGCGCCAGATCGACGTCGCGGCATTGCTGGAGCGCGCGCTTCCCGCCTGAGAAGGTGTGAATCTTCCTACTGCGGCCACCGATCTCGGGTCTGCGGTCCTCACCGCACGAGAGTGCGGTTCCGGTCCTCAACCCGAGCTCGGCGCCCTCGCTACGGAATCTTCACACCTTCCGAGCCCATCGTCCGGTACAAAGAACATGAACCTGATTTCCATCTTCGACACCAACGTCCACAAGACGCCGGACAAGGCCTGCCTGCGCGTGGCCGGCAGGAGCATCACCTATGCCGAGGTGCAGTCGCGCTCGCGCCAGGCCGCGCATGCGCTGGCCGGCCTCGGCGTGCAGCGCGGCGACCGCGTGGCGCTGATGTGCTTCAACACGACCGGCTTCGTCTACGCGATGCTGGGCGCCTGGCGACTGGGTGCCACGCTGGTGCCGGTCAACCACAAGCTGCAGGCGCCAGAAGTGCGCTACATCCTCGAGCACAGCAAGTCGCGCGTGTGCATCGGCGACGGCGCGCTGGCACCGGTGCTGAAGACGCTGGCGGACGCCGCCACCTGCCTCAGCACCGACTCGCCCATCGACGGCCTGCAGGACTTCGACGCCCTCTGCGCCGCCGCGCCGTCGACGCCGCTGGCCAACGAAGTCGCCGATGAAAACTCGATGGCCGAGATCCTCTACACCTCGGGCACCACCGGCCGGCCCAAGGGCTGCGTGCACAGCCATCGCAACGTGGTGCTGACGGCCATCAACGCGGCGCTCGGTTTGTCGATCACGCGCGACGAGCGCACACTGCTGGCCATGCCGATCTGGCACGCCTCGCCGCTGAACAACTGGCTGAACGGCACGCTCTACATGGGCGGCACCGTGGTGATGATGCGCGAATACCACCCGCTCAAGTTCCTGCAGACGGTGCAGGACGAGCGCGTCACCCTTTTCTTCGGCGCACCCGTCGCCTACTCCGTGCCGCTGCAGGTGGTACCGAACTTCGCCGACTTCGACCTGTCCAGCGTGCGCGCCTGGATCTATGGCGGCGGCCCGATCGGCGCCGAACTGGCACGCAAGCTGGCCGTGGCCTATCGCAGCGAGACCTTCTTCCAGGTCTACGGCATGACGGAAGCCGGCCCGGTCGGCACGACCCTGTACCCGAACGAGCAGGTCGCCAAGGCCGCCTCGATCGGCGCCGCGGCAGGCCCCGCGGTGGACATGCGCGTGGTGCGCGAGGATGGGGCCGACGCCAGGCGCGGCGAAACCGGGGAGATCTGGCTGCGCACCGAGTCCGCAATGCAGGGCTACCTCGACGATCCCGAAGCCACGCGCAAGGCCTTCTCCAACGACGGTTGGTACAAGAGCGGCGACATCGCACGCGTCGACGAGGACGGCTACCTCTTCATCGTCGACCGCATGAAGGACATGATCGTCACCGGCGGCGAGAACGTGTACTCCAAGGAGATCGAGGACGTGCTCAGCGCGCACTCCGAGATTGCCGACGTCGCCGTCATCGGCGCGCCGCATCCCGAATGGGGCGAAACCGTGGTTGCGCACATCGTGGTGGCCAAGGGTTGCAACCCGAGTCCCGAATCGTTGCGCGAATACCTGGCCGACAAGCTCGCAAAGTACAAGATCCCGCGCGAGTGGGTCTTCGCCGCCACGCTGCCGCGCACGCCCACCGGCAAGCTGCAGAAGTTCCTGTTGCGCAAATCCTGAAACGCGCGGAACCTCGGCTCGACCGGGAGAAGACAACATGAACAAGATCCAGACCATCAAGACCATTTCCGCCGCCATTGCGCTGCTGTTTGCCGGCGCCGCGATGGCGCAGGCACCGGCAGCCGCACCCGATCCCGCCGCCAGCGACCCCGTTGCGATGGGCTGGATGCAGGGTTCGCCACCGGCTGCCGACAAGACCGTGCGCTGGGTCGACGGCAGCTTCTACAAGTTCCCGCAGACGCGCTGGTCGTTCGCGCACTGGAACCAGTTGATCCCCTCGTCCGATGTCTGGCGGGGCGATGGCAAGGTGGCCGCGCTGCCGCGCGCCGAGCGCAAGGACATCGCCGGCCTGAGCTTCCAGCCCGCGAACGGCGGCGCCACGATGACCTTCGAGCAGGCGCTCGCGGCCAACTACACCGATGCCATCGTCGTGCTGCACAAGGGCCGCATCGTCTACGAGAAATACGCCGGCGCGATGACGCCGCACACGCGCCACATCGCGATGTCGGTCACCAAGTCGTTCTTCGGGACGCTGGGCGAGATGCTCGTCAACGAAGGCAAGCTCGACCCCGGCGCGATGGTCACGCAGTACATCCCCGAGCTGAAGGACTCCGGCTTCGGCGACGTCACCGTGCGGCAGGTCATGGACATGACCACCGGCATCAAGTTCTCCGAGAACTATGCCGACCCGAACGCCGAGATCTGGACCTACGTGCGCGCCGGCAGCGTGCTGCCACGCCCCGCCGGCTACACCGGGCCGCAGAACTTCTACGATTTCGCCAAGACCGTGCAGAAGGATCCCGAGGCCGCGGGCGCCTTCCGCTACCAGACCGTCAACACCGACGTGATGGGCTGGCTGATTCGCCGTGCGACCAACAAGACCGTGGGCGAACTGCTCTCGGAGCGCATCTGGAGCAGGCTCGGCACCGAGCGCGACGCCATGATCGCGGTCGATTCGGCCGGCAACGAATTCGCCGGGGGCGGCCTGATCCTGACCGCACGCGACATGGCGCGCTTCGGCGAGATGATGCGCAAGGACGGCAAGTTCAATGGCCAGGCGATCATCCCCAAGGCGGTCGTCGACGACATCCGCAATGGCGGCGACCGCGCAGTCTTCGCGCGCGCCGGCTACGCCACGCTGCCGGGCTGGAGCTACCGCGACATGTGGTGGATCTCGCACGACGACCACGGCGTCTTCGCCGCGCGCGGCGTGCACGGCCAGACCATCTACATCGATCCGAAAGCGGAGATGGTGATCGCGAGATTCGCCTCGGCGCCGCAGGCCGCCAACGGCGTCAGCGATCCGGTGATGCTCCCGGCTTTCCGTGCCGTGGCGGACAGGTTGATGCGCCGCTGATTCGCGGATCCAATCCAGTGCGGGGACATCGCAATGCGCCCGCATCGTTCAAAGGATCGACACTACCCCGCGAAGACGGCCTTCGTCCGCGAGCAACTGCGCGGCGGGCGCAGGGCCTCGGAGCTCGCGAACCAGTTGTACCGGGAGGGTACCCACTCGATCCAGATCGTCCTGATCTTTCACCAGGCCACCGGCGCCAGCATCGCCGATCTCACGGCGTTCGGCAGCTGGTGGGGCCGCAGAGGCGTCACCGACGCCCATGCCTTCGATGAATGGGCCAGGGAGGTCTTCGGTGATCCTCCGCGCCTGCGGTAGCCAGCCGCTGGGCGCCGTGCAGGCCAGTCATTCATCCGGGAAAGCAAAAGAGTCCTGCTCCCGCGTGGCATGGGACCCAGCAGGGCGGCTACGTCGTGTGGCGGCAGATGATGTCTTCGCCGGAGTTCCGGCCGCGCAGCATCTTCGCGACTCGCAAGCTGAACGAAGAGCAGGCGGTGCTCGGCAGTACTACCCCCGCCTCCGCTATTCGAGCCGCAGCGACTTCGAGAAGCTGAGCTGCGAGAAGCGGTAGCTACGGCCCGGTCGGCTCGGCGATGGCCAGCACGGCCTGGGCAGTGCGCTGCGCGGCGCCGCGATTGGAGGATGAGAACGCCTGCGCGGCCTCCACCATCGCCGCATGGCGCGCAGGGTTGCCCACCAGCGCCAGCGCGGCCTTCACGGCCTGCTCCATGTCGTTGACGCGCAGCGATGCACCGGCCGCCAGCGACAGTTCCGCCGCCTCGGCGAAGTTGAAGGTCGACGGGCCCATCACGACCGGGCAACCGCAGGCAGCCGCCTCGATCAGGTTCTGCCCGCCGAGCGGCTCGAAGCTGCCGCCGAGCAATGCGACATGGGCCAGGCCGTAGTACAGCGCCATCTCGCCGAGCGAGTCGCCAAGCCAGATTTCCGCATCGCCCTGGTCCTGGTCCACCGCGCTGCGGCGCGCCACCGCAAAGCCATTCGCCTCGACCAGCGCAGCCACTTCGTTGAAGCGCTGCGGATGCCGCGGCACGATCATCCATTGCACGTCGTGTACGCGCTTGGCGATGGAATTGATGGCCGTGTGCGCAACCGGCACCGGCGCGGCGGCGCCAAAGCGCTTCAGCACCTCGAGCAGTTGCTGCTCCTCACCGTCGCGCGAACTGGCGAACACGATGACCGGCTTGGGCAGCGTGGCCCGCAGGCTGGCCGCTGTGGCGAGCTGGCGCGGTTCAGGCGCGGCATCGAACTTCATGTTGCCGAAGATGCCCGACACCTTGGCGCCCAGCGACACCAGCCGATGCGAGTCGGCCTCGGTCTGCGCCCACACCGCCCTGAGCGACGAATAGGCCGGCCGCGCCAGCCAGCCCAGGCGCTCGGCTGACGCCAGCGACTTGGCATTGAGCCGCGCATTGGCCAGCACCAGCGGGATGCCGCGCTCGGCGCAGGCGGCCGTCATCTCGGGCCAGACCTCGGTCTCCATCAACACGCCGATGCGGGGCGAGAAGCGGTCCAGGAAGCGCGCCACCGCCGCGGGCGTGTCCCAGGGCTGCCAGACCTGGACATCGCCCGGCTGCAGCAGCTTGGCGCCCTCCTCGCGGCCCGTGGCGGTGCCATGTGTCAACAGCAGGCGAATGCCGGGCGCCTGCCGCCGCAGTTCCTCGATCAGGATGCCCGCTGCGCGCGCCTCGCCGAGCGAGACCGCATGGATCCAGCACCAGTCGGTGCCGCCAGGCGTGGTGGGGTAGTGGCCGAAGCGTTCCTCCACCGCGACCCCATAGCCGGGTTCGGCCACGGCGCGACGGCGCAGCTTGCGGCGCAGCAATGGCTGGATCAGCCTGGTAACAACGCCATAAAGGCGCAGGGACAACGAACGCACGTGATTCTTTTTCTCTTGTTCGCCGCGATCAGTGGGCAGCTTCGGCCAGCTTGGCGTCGGGCTTGACGGTCTTGAGCAAGGTCAGCATCGTGTCCTGGATGCGATGCAGCGCTGCATCGGTCTGGCCCTCGAAGCGCATCACCAGCACCGGCGTGGTGTTGGACGCACGGATCAGGCCGAAGCCATCGGGCCAGTCGACGCGCAAGCCGTCGATGGTCGAGACCTTCGCGGGTGCGTCGAAGCGTGCAGTGCTCACCAGCGTATCGACCAGGCCATGCGGCTCGCCTTCGGCACAGGCCACGTTGAGTTCGGGCGTCGAGAAGCTGGTCGGCAGGCCGTTGAGCACGACGTTCGCATCGGGGCTCTTGCTGAGGATCTCCAGCAGGCGGCAACCCGCGTAGGTGCCATCGTCGAAGCCGAACCAGCGCTCCTTGAAGAAAATGTGGCCGCTCATCTCGCCACCGAGCGGCGAGTCGACTTCCTTCATCTTCGCCTTGATGAGCGAATGGCCGGTCTTGAAGATCATGGCCACGCCGCCGGCCGCTTCGATGGCCGGGCCGAGGCGCTGCGAGCACTTCACGTCGTAGATGATGGTGCCGCCCGGCACGCGCGAGAGCACGTCCTGCGCGAACAGCTGCATCTGGCGATCGGGGAAGATGTTCTGGCCGTCCTTGGTGACGATGCCGAGGCGGTCGCCATCGCCATCGAAGGCCAGCCCCAGTTCGGCATCTCCGGCCTTCAACGCGGCCATCAGGTCACGCAGGTTCTCGGGCTTGCTCGGGTCCGGGTGGTGGTTGGGGAAGTTGCCGTCGACTTCGCTGAAAAGCTCGGTCACTTCGCAGCCGAGCGCACGGAAGATGGCCGGCGCCGATGCACCTGCGATGCCGTTGCCCGAATCGACCACGATCTTCATCGGCCGCGCGAGCTTGATGTCGCCGACGATGCGCTGCACATAGGCCGGCAGCACATCGACTTCGCGCACGCTGCCGCCCGGCGCCAGCGTGGCGCTGCCGGCTTCCATCGTGCGGCGCAGGCCCTGGATCTCGTCGCCGTAGATGGCACGGCCGGCGAGGATCATCTTGAAGCCGTTGTAGTCCTTCGGGTTGTGGCTGCCCGTGACCTGGATGCCGCTGGTGCAGAGCGTGTGCGCGGCGAAGTAGAGGATGGGCGTGGTGACGGCGCCGACGTCGATCACCTCGACGCCGGTGGCCACCAGGCCGCGGATGAGTGCGGCGCTCAAGGAAGGGCCCGACAGGCGGCCATCGCGGCCCACGGCCACAGCCTTCTCGCCGGCTGCGCGCGCCGCGCTGCCGAAGGCACGGCCAAGGGCTTCGGCCACGTCCACGTCGAGCGTGCTGGGCACGACCCCACGGATGTCATAGGCCTTGAAAATCGTAGCGCTGAGTTGCATGAAGGAGTCCCTGGCTGGTCTGAAAAAAGCGAACGGCATTGTAGGCCGGAGGTTTGCGGGGATGATGTCCGGAAACGGCTATTCCCAGAGTGGGAGAGCCGTATGATTCCCCTATGTCGAACCCTTCCGCGCCCACCCTGGAGAGCGATGCCTGCTACCTTGCGATGAAGACGCACGATGCACGCTTCGACGGGACATTTTTCACGGCTGTGACATCTACCGGCATCTACTGCCGGCCGGTGTGCCGCGTGAAACTGCCGCGGCGCGAGAACTGCCTGTTCTTCCGGCATGCGGCGCAGTGCGAGGCCGAGGGCTTTCGGCCCTGCCTGCGCTGCCGGCCCGAACTGGCGCCGCGTGCCGCAAGCTGGTCCACCGAGGACGCCTCCCGCATCCTGGCGTTGCAGGCCGCAAGGTTGATCGACGAGCCCGATGCATGGGCCGAGGACGGCCCCGGCGCCGCGCAGATTGCCATGCGGCTCGGCGTGAGCGACCGGCACCTGCGGCGCATCTTCGAGGCGCAGTTCGGCGTGTCGCCGCTGCAGTATTTGCAGACGCGCCGACTGCTCGCGGCCAAGCAGTTGATCGCCGACACGCGCCTGCCGATGACGCAGGTGGCGCTGGCCAGCGGCTTCGCCAGCGTGCGACGCTTCAACGCGGCCTTCCTGGCGCATTACAAGCTCAACCCGAGCGCATTGCGGCGCGCGGGCGGCAGCCGCGAGGGCCGGCCGATCGAAGTGCGGCTCGGCTACCGGCCACCGTATGACGCCGCGGCCATGCTCGGCTTCTTCGAGCGTCGCGCATTGGGCGAAGTCGAGACTGTCGTCGCTGGCACCCTCGCGCGGACGCTGCGCATCTCGCAGGCTGGACGCACGCACGGCGGCTGGCTGCAATTGCGTTTCGATGCCGAGCGCGAGCTGGTGCTGCTGTCGGTGAGCGATTCATTGGCGGCGGTGCTGCCGGTGGTCATCAGCCGGGTCCGGGGCATGCTCGACCTGGACGCCGACCCAATCGCCATCAACGCTGCCCTGCACGCGCACTTTCCGCAAGGCGACGGGCTGCGCGTACCCGGCACGCTCGACGGCTTCGAACTCGCAGTGCGCGCCGTGCTGGGCCAGCAGATCACAGTCGCGGCGGCGCGCACGATGGGCACGCGGCTGGTCGCGGCTTTCGGCGAGCCCATCGAAACGCCGGTCAAGGGCCTGGGCCGCTTGTTCCCGACACCGGCTGCCATTTCCGCCGCCAGCGGCGACGCGCTGGGGCAGCTTGGCATCGTGAAGCAGCGCCAGGCCGCGCTGCAGGCGTTGGCGCGCGAAGTGGCCGATGGCCGGCTTGCATTGCATGCCGGCGCCGACGTGCCAGCCACGTTGGCCGCGTTGCAAGCCCTGCCCGGCATCGGCGACTGGACGGCACAGTACATCGCCATGCGCGCGCTGCGCTGGCCCGACGCCTTTCCTGCCGGCGACGTGGCCTTGCAGAAGGCGCTTGGCGTGACCGGCGCCAAGGCGGCGCACGAAGCCTCGCTGGGTTGGCGGCCGTGGCGCAGTTACGCGGTGCTGCGCGCGTGGCACTCGCCGCCCTCACCCCCGGACGCACAGGCCCATCCATCGACGATCACGGCCGCTCGCACGACAACGAGCGCCATCGACTGAACAGAACCATCATGAAATTCAAGCATCCCTCGGCCATCCACTGCACCCACATCGACAGCCCGCTGGGGACCATCACGCTGGCCGCGACCGACGCCGGGCTTGCGGGCTTCTGGTTCGACGGCCAGAAGCACATGCACGACATGAGCGGCTGGCAGACCGATGACGACCATCCCGTCCTGCGAGAAGCGGCGCTGCAGGTGCACGACTATTTCGCCGGTCGCCGAAAGGACTTCGACCTGCCGCTCGACCTCTCGCACGGCACCGACTTCCAGCAGGCCGTGTGGAAAGCGCTCTGCACCATCGCGCCCGGCACGACCACCACCTACGGCGCGCTGGGCGCGGGCATCGGCAGGCCGACGGCGGTTCGCGCGGTCGGCGCGGCGGTCGGGCGGAATCCGATCAGCGTGATCGTGCCGTGCCATCGCGTCCTGGGCGCCGATGGCGGGCTGACCGGCTACGCAGGATCGCTCGAACGCAAGAGCGCATTGCTGGCGCTGGAGGGCGCCTTGTGAGCCAACCCGTCGTGCATTCGCGCCGCTGGCTGGTCGACCTCGTCCTGCTTGGCGCACTGTGGGGTGCGTCCTTCCTCTTCATGCGCATCGGCGCGGCGGAGTTCGGTGCGCTACCGACGGCCGCGGTGCGCGTCGGCATCGCCACGCTGTTCCTGCTGCCCTGCCTCTTCTTCGCGCGTCAAGGCGCGGCGCTGGCGCAGCACTGGAAGCCGATCCTGCTCATCGGCGTGGCGAACTCCGGCCTGCCTTTCGCGCTGTTCTGCTTTGCCCTGCTCACCTTGAGCAGCGGACTGGCCGCGGTGCTCAACGCCACGGTGCCGATGTTCGGCGCGCTGGTCGCGTGGGCCTGGTTCCGCGACCGGCCGGACAACTCGCGGCTGGTCGGGCTGGTGATCGGCTTCGTCGGCGTGGCCTTGCTGGCGAGCCACAGCACCACGCCGCACGCCGGTGCCCAAGAGGGCTCGGGCGGCGCGCAACTCCTCGGCGTGCTGGCCTGCCTGGGCGCGTGCCTGAGCTACGGCATCTCGGCCAGCGCCACGCGGCGCTACCTCGTCGGCATTCCGTCGCTGGCGACGGCCGCCGGCAGCCAGGTCGGCGCGACGCTGTTCCTCGTCCTGCCGGCCATCTGGCTCTGGCCGACGCAGATGCCGAGCCTGCATGCATGGCTGGCGCTCACGGCGCTGGGCATCTTCTGCACCGGCGTGGCCTACATCCTGTTCTTTCGCCTGATCGCCCTGGCCGGGCCGGCGCGCGCACTGACCGTGACCTTCCTGGTGCCGGTGTTCGCGGTGTTCTACGGGGCGGTGTTCCTCGACGAGCCGATCACGATGTGGATGCTGATGTGCGCGGCGGTGATCGTCTGCGGCGTGGCGCTGTCGACCGGGATCGTGAAGCTGCCGATCGGCGCTACTGGATGGCGCCGGCAACCACGTTGATGCTGAGCGCCAGCACCAGCATGTTGAAGCCGAAGGACAGCACGCTGTGGATCAGCGTGATGCGGCGCATCTCCGCCGAGTTGATCTGGACGTCCGACACCTGCGAGGTCATGCCGATCACGTACGAGTAGTAGACGAAGTCGGCGTAGTCGGGCGGCGCAGTGCCGGGGAAGTCGAGGCCGTGGTCGTCCTTGGCACGGCTCATCTTCTGCAGGTAGTAGCTGTGCGCGTAGTGGAAGGCGTAGACGGTGTGGATCATGAGCCACGAAAGGGCCAACGCCACCAGCGCCAGCAGGATGTGCGCGGCGCGCACCGGCCCCGCGAGCAGCTTGACCTGCTGCAGCAGCATCGCGATGGCCACCATGCTGACGGTGACCGCCGTCAGCATGATCACCAGCAGCACCAGGTTGGGCTGGTCCATCTCCTGTGCGCGCTGCCGCGTCTGCTCCGCATCGAAGGTGTGAGCCAGCCACCACGCCAGGCACAGGTACACCGCGACGCCGACGCTCCAGCCGAGCAGCCCGCGACCCATGCCGTTCAGCAGCGGCCACGGGATCAGGCCCACCACGACGCCGACAGCACCGCCGTAGATCAGTCGTTGCGGGCCGGTGGTCGTCGAAAGGTGTTTGCGCATGCGGCCGACTGTAGCGCCGCCCTTGCACGCCTGCGTGCTGGGGCTTGTTCACACGACGAACGGAGTCGCTCGTCACCAGTGCGAACCGGTCCTACCCGGCCAGGCGGCCCAGCGTCTCCAGCGCGCGTTCGCTTCGCGCGTCCCATGCGTGGCCGTAGTTGAGGCGCAGGTGGTTGCCGAAACCGCGCGTGGCCGAGAAGACCGGGCCCGGCGCCACGCTGATGCCTTGCGCGAGTGCGCGTCGATGCAGGTCGAGCGCGTCGACATGCTTCGGAAGCTCCAGCCACAGGAAGTAGCCGCCGAGCGGGCGCGTCGCGCGCGTGCCCTCCGGGAAGTAGTGGCCGACCGCCTGCGCGAAAGTCGCCTGTTGGGTTGCCAGCGTCTGCCGCAGGTTGCGCAGGTGCTTGTCGAAGCCGCCGCGTTCCAGGTAGGTTGCGAGCGCGAGTTGCGTCGGCACCGCGGTGTTCAGCGTGCTCGTCAGCTTGCGGCGCGCCACGTTGCGGGTGAAACGCCCCGGCGCCGCCCAGCCGATGCGGTAGCCCGGCGCCAGGCTCTTCGAGAAGGACGAGCAGTGCAGCACCAGGCCTTCGGTGTCGAAGGCCTTGGCCGGCGCGGGTTGCCTGTCGCCGAAATACAGCTCGGCGTAGACATCGTCTTCGATCAGTGGCACCTGATGGCGTGTGAGCAGTTCGACCAGCGCCTTCTTCTTGGCCGCCGGCATGAGGCTGCCGAGCGGATTCTGGAACGTGGTCATGAGCCAGCACGCGCTCGGCTTGTGCCGCACAAGCGCTTGCTCCAGCGCGCCCAGCTCGATGCCTTCGCGCGGATGCGTCGGCACTTCGATCGCCCGCAGGCCCATGCGCTCGAGCGCCTGCAAGGCAGCGTAGAAGGTCGGCGATTCGACGATCACCGAATCGCCGGGTTGCGTGACCGCGCCGAGGCACAGGTTGAGCGCCTCCAGCGCGCCATTGGTGATGACGATCTCGTCGGCCGGCACGTTGACGCCGTTGGCCAGGTAGCGCAGTGCGATCTGCCGGCGCAGCGCGGCGCTGCCGGGCGTGAGGTCGTCCACCGTGCTCCATGGGTCCAGCTTCTTCGCGCTGGCCGCGAGGATCTGGCCCAGCCGCGGCAAGGGAAACAGCAGCGGGCTCGGAAAGGCGGAGCCGAAGGGCACCACCTCGCGCGTCATGCTGGCTTCGAGGATGCTGAAGACGTGCTCGCTTACATCCAGCGCCACCGATTCGCCATCGGGCTGCGATGTGAGTTCCGTCTCCGGCGGCGCCGCGCGCGGCCCACCCTCCGCCACGTAGTAGCCCGACCGGTCCCTGGCGCGGATCAGGCCGCGCGCCTCCAGCAGGTAGTACGCCTGGAACACCGTCGACGCGCTGACACCGCGGCTTTCTCCCGTGCGCCGGACCGATGGGATGCGGTCGCCAACCCGCAGCGTGCCACTGCGGATCGACGCTTCGATATCGGCGGCGAGAGCTTCGTAGCGCTTGATCGGCGGTGTAGCGTCCATGGTCGCCCGACTCTATCTGCTACGCACGATCAAGCTGAAACTGCATCTGTTCTTTTGGGTCGGTTCGCGTCACAGTCGTGCCATGTCAAAACGCTTGTGCTGGGTTGTTGCGTTCTTCCTCGGTGGGCTCCTGGCGGCTCCCTCGATGGCGGCGGCGCCTGAGGACACCATCGCGCAGCGCGTGGCCGCCTGCATCGCCTGCCACGGCCGCGAAGGCGCGACCACCGGTGCCGGCTACTTTCCGCGCCTGTCGGGCAAGCCGGCCGGCTACCTCTACAACCAGTTGCGCAGCTTCCGCGATGGCCGCCGATTCAACAGCGACATGGTGTGGATGGTGAGGCACCTGTCGGACGACTACCTGCGCGAGATGGCCGAGTACTTCGCCGGACTCGACCTGCCCTACCCGCCCGTCCCGCAGACCACCGACGCCAGCGATGCCACCTTGAAGCGCGGCCGGCAGCTTGCCCTGGAAGGCGACGCCACACGCGGCATCCCGGCCTGCGTGCAATGCCACGGCGCCACGCTCACCGGCGTGCAACCGGCCATCCCCGCGCTGGTCGGCCTGCCGCGCCTGTATGTGTCGTCACAACTCGGCGCGTGGCTCACACAGGACCGGCATGCCTTGGCGCCCGATTGCATGGCCGAGATCGGCCGCAAGATGACGACCGCCGACATCAACGCGGTGGCAAGCTGGATCGCACTGCAACCGATGCCGGCCAATACCAAGGCCGCAGCCTCCTTGCCCGCGCCGTTGCCGTTGAAATGCGGCGGGATGGAGGCGAAGTGATGCGACGCCTTGCATCGATCCTTCTGACGCTTCTCTTGCTGCTCGCCGTGCTTGCTGCCATGGTGTGGCAGCTGAACCTTCGCGGCGAAGACCCGCTGCCCGATCCAGCCGTGGCGTTCACCCCCACGCCACAACAGGTCGAACGCGGCCGCTACCTCGCATTGGCCGGCAACTGCGCCGGCTGCCACACCACGCGCGGCGGCGTACCGTACGCGGGCGGGGTTGCCATCGACACGCCGTTCGGCTCGGTCTATTCCACCAACCTCACGCCCGACAAGACGCACGGCATCGGCGACTGGAGCGCCGCCCATTTCTGGCGCGCGATGCACAACGGCCGGTCGAAGGATGGACGCCTGCTGTACCCGGCGTTTCCGTACCCGAACTTCACCAAGGTCACGCGAGAAGATTCCGATGCGATCTACGCGTATCTCCAGCAAGGCGTGGCCGCATCACCGCGCCCCAACGACGCACATCGGCTGCGCTTCCCCTACGACACGCAGCTGGCACTCGCCGTGTGGCGCGCGCTGTCATTCACGCCCGAGCCCTTCGTCGCCGATGCCTCGAAGCCCGCGGAGTGGAACCGCGGCGCCTACCTGGTCGATGGGCTGGCCCACTGCATCGCCTGCCATGGGGCGCGCAACGTGCTCGGCGCGACGGAGCAGGAGCGCGGCCTTTCCGGCGGGTCGGTTCCGGTCGAGAACTGGTATGCGCCATCACTCACCTCCTCGCGCGAGGCCGGTCTTTCCGAATGGGACGCGGAGCAGATCGTCGCGCTGCTGCGGACGGGAAGGTCCACGCACGGCTCTGTCATGGGACCGATGGCCGATGTGGTCTACCGCAGCACCCAGCACTTGAACGAGGCCGACCTGCATGCGATGGCTGCGTACCTGAAAGCGCTGCCGAGCCCGACGGGTTCTGCAACGCCCGCCCCATCGAAGGCGATCCGCCGCGACCCCGGCGTGATCGCCGCCGGCCAGAAAATCTTCGACCAGCGCTGCGCGTACTGCCACGGCGACAAGGGCGAAGGCGCACCCGGCGCCTACCCACCGCTGGCGGGCAATCGCGCCGTGCTGATGGACTCGCCGGTCAACCTGATCCAGATCGTGCGGCACGGCGGCTTCCTGCCTTCGACCGCAGGCAACCCGCGCCCCTATGGCATGCCGCCCTTCCGCCAGGCGCTGGACGACACTGAAGTGATCGCGGTGTTGAGCTACATCCGCGGCGCCTGGGGGAACAACGCCGAGCCGCTGTCCGCGCAGGACGTGCTCAGGCGCTGACCGGTTTCTCTGCGCTCTCTGCGGGCGGGATGGGCATGCCGACCAGCACCGCGCCGCGCGCGAAGGCATCGGAGACCGAGGCGACCATCACGTGCGTCTGGTGCTCCTTCGCGAGATGACATGCCAGCGCCAGCCCGACGAAGTCGCTCGCCGCGCCCATGTGCGCGCAGGTGGTGCCGGTCGACAGGTTGTTCTCGTCGAAGCTCACATGCGGCAAGCGGTCCTGCAGCAGCTTCGCGACTTCGGTGACGCGCGATGCACGATGGTCGGCATCGCTCACCACCCATTCGATGGCGGTGACTTCCAGTGCGGATGCTTCGGCCAATCGCCCCGCGAGCGCGCCGAGCATGGTGGCGCGCGACACGGTCGAGGCGTCCGCCGATGATTCGAGCTGCCCGAACGCGGGCCGCGCGACCTGCGCCGCGTCCGCGCTGGCAAAGCGCACATCCTTCGCGCCGGTCAGCAGCAGGCCTGCGCTGGCCTCACCCGGCATGAGCCCATTACGGCGTGTCGTCGAAAACAACAAGCCACGCGCATCCCACTGGGCAACGCACGAATCTGAAATCGCCGACTCGCTCGCCATCACGATCCACAGCGCCGGCTTCTGCGATTCGCGATTCAGCGCGAGGCTGACGCGGTCCAGCAATGTCCAGCCCGTCGTGCCCGCCTCGCTGCGGACGTAGTCGACTGTCCATTCGTGCGTCGGGTCTTCGCTGCGGCAGGTGTGCTGCGACCATTGGGCTGCAAGCAGGCGCTCCTGCTCCGACCACCCGCCCGGCAGCAGCAATGAGATGCGTAGCAGCGGCTCTTCGGGGACGTCGCGCTGCCTTGCCGTGCTGTTGTCGGAAGCGGGCGTTGGCGGCGCCGCTGCGAGCATGGCTTCGTCCGCTCGAGGCAGCAAGTCGGCCAGCGTCTCGCGCATCGACTGCATCGCACGCAGCCGGTCATCCGGCAGCATCGACACATCGATTCCGGCGGACATCGACAGGGGCATCTCGGCCAGTTCGTCGCGCGGTTCATCATCCACTTCGAGCTCCGCAATGCGCGCAGCGAAGATCGGAAAGCCCGCATCGTTCTTCAACTCGGGGTCTGGCTTGGCCCCTTTCCCTTCCGCGACCGCCGCGGCCAGCTCCTCCACCGAGGCACCGCCGGGCGTGCGCAGGCTGGACGCCAACACGCTCAGACAAAACCGGGCCTCATCGGCATCCGTCTTGTGTTGGCCGCCGCCGGGTGCAGTGCCGCCACGGAAACCACCCGTCGAGCCCTGGCCTTTCGCAGCAGCGGCCTGCGATGCCGGGTTCGCTGCGTCGCCCGCCAGGCTCGCACGCGCCTTGCTCACACCCCACACGGCCATCACCAACGCGAGCGGCGCCGCCAGGAGCCACACCACCACGTCGCCCGTGCTCGGCATACGCGCAGTCGACTGCCAGTAGACGTACACCAGCCCCCAGACGAGGGCGAACACCGCCATCACCAGCAGCGCCGGTTTGATCAATCGCGAGAACATGAAAGTAGAAAAGAAACGCGCGCGTGACGGCGCTATTCGGAAGAAGAGTCGAACTGACTGGCCAGCAACAGCGAGCCGCAAGCGGTCGTGTCATGGTGACGCGCCACCCGCCGCCCATCGATCTCGACATAGGGGCTTGCCGTCACGATCGGGTTGATCCCGTGCCCCGGAATCGGACACTTCACTAGGTCCCCGATTCGCGCCACGCGCTTCTCGTCGGTGAATGTGTTTTCGGATGCGGTGATGACGACACCGCCATGGTTGGTCTTGTCGCCCAACAGGATGAATGGTCTGTCCATTTATTGTTCACTCCCTTGACTGTCTGATTGGCCGGCGCCGCAATGCTCGCGGCGTCTGTGCGTGGACGGTGCATGCAGCCTGCTGATGGTAGCTGCGAATAAGGTAAGGGAAGGCAGCGAGTAGCCCGCAATGCTTCAAACGGTGAGGCGTCTTCGGCACTCAGCCACAGTCTTGAAGAGAACCGCAGGGCCTCGTCAAGATGGCTGAGTCCAAGGTTCTCATGGCGCAATCATCTTGCGGATGCCATCATCCGACGCAACTTAGCCAACGGCTTGGCCCAGCACTGTTCAATCGGTTTGCACCCGGAATTGCGCCCAAGCAAGATTTGAACAGCAACCGTCTTTGCAGGGGAGGTCAGAACGACGGAGTAGCACTGACCACCATATGGGCTGTGGACACCTGCCTCAGAAGACCAACCGCAAAGCGGAAATGCCTCAAAAGCAGTCCAGTCACCAAGTCGGGTTTGCTGAACACTTTCAGTTGGATCACTGATTCTGATTTGGCCAGTCGCCGAGTCCATCCAGTAGGTATCAGCACTTTGGGCAGTAGCGCAAAGGTGAATGCCGCCCATACAAACTGATCCCCCATCTGAATGTGTTCCGCCAACAGGCTTGCTTTTAATCAAAGAAAACGTGATCCGCGTCGGTGCTCCCTTCTCTCCGGCAACGACACTCGTCGCCGCATCCAACTCTCCTACAACTAGTGCGCGATACATATCCGTCGGGAGTCGGATGGCAATGTCTTCGACACTGGCCATGTTCTCTGAACTAGTTGCCGCAAACGCTTGAAATGGTGCACCGGCAATCAGCAGCGCACAACATCCGAATCGAATGAAAAATTGCTTACTCGTCATCGCCGAGGATCCCGTATGCGCGGACTGTGTGAAACACCCGGTTATCTAGTGCAGTTGTCCCCCCATTGATGCCTCGAGTAACCGCAATGTCAGCGTTCGCGATTCCTCGGCGCCTTGACCGAAGAAATGAGACATCTGTTGAGTGCTTCCCGCGATGAGGTATTTCCTCAACACTTGATTGACGAACTGGCGATAGCGTTCGCGGACAACATGACTCAGTGCATCTGGCGCGCTCTCAGTCTTTTTTTGCGATCCGGCGCTGATATGTGCTTGGATATACCCTTTCAAGCTCCTCGGTGCTCAACCACCCGCATCTCCTGAACTGCCCGATGAACTCCCTCGGGTGCCAGTGCCATTGGGCATCTTTGTACGACTGCTGCGGCAATCCATCGAAGGTGAGACTGCCTCCAAGTGAGTCTACAACCGCTCCCACGCATCTGAGCTCTTCTTGAAGGCATCCAACTCCTTCGCAAAACCATAGCGCACTTCGATCGTTGCCTTGTCCCATTCCTTCGGAAACTTGGCGACGCTGCGACGTAGTTTTTTCAGGACATCAGGCCTGCCCAGGCGCTTCGTCAGTTCCTCGGGTTCACACGCTTCTCAACAGACGCGGAAATGAAGCCGTGGTTAACTCCATATTTTCGAGGGCGACATAATTGTCAATAACGAAAAAAGAACAAGCCATACTCACCCGGATCATCCTGCCTACGTTTGGCCTTAGATGAGCTCACGAGATCGACATTATTTGGATCTGGCAAGTCGAGAGTGACAAAGATTTTTTGAGCCAATCGAACGAAGGGCGTCCATCTACGGCATAGGCTGAAAGTCATGAGGCCAAAAAATGCGTAGGAAGCTAAAACGACATAGTGAAAACCGGTAAGCATTACCGCAAAATAACGGTCCGCGCTCACCGTAGAAAAAACAAAAATTGCCATCATCACCGAAAAACAAGTTGCGATGATCAGCCACCACTTCAAGGCATTTCGGATATGTTTTGCCATGCCCCGCGAGCAATGCGGGTACAGCGCAATGATGCGATCATCTGGCCGGGCAATCCCTGCCGTTTCATAATGGTCTCCCCGCCACTCGGCCGCGACCTCGACCTGATCGCCCTCCTTGAACGGGCTTCGCCATACCCACCCTTTCACCGGTCTGTCGTCCAGATCAAATTCCAAGTAGTCTGCCGCTTCCTCTACGCTGGCAGCGCTTGAGGCACTAGCGATTGCAGCCCCACTCAGCCCCGCGATTCCTGCTGCAATCGCTACCACACCCAATTTTGTTCGATCAGCGCCCGTGAAAACAAAGCTGGCTTCGGCGCGGGTGGCCTTATAGTTCCTGATTTCGCCCGAAAGTTTTTTTAGGCCGTTTGGATGTCCGCTCATTGGAGTCCCATTTCAATCAGCGCCTTTTTCATCTTTTCGTCTTGCTCCTTGGCCGTCTTATATCCTCCCGTTGATCGCTTTTTTCCAAACGCGGAATGATCAATCCAGTCTTCGATCGCGTTAGGCGAGATCCACCAAATGACAACTTGAACGCCGAGCATCCCCACAGTAATCCACCCCCCTGCGGCCATCCCTAAAATTCGCAGTCCGATAATCGCAGCTGCTCGCGCGCCGACCGCTTCGATGGCGGCACCTGCTGCGGCACGCCCGGTCAGTCGGGCAACAAGGGGCGCCGCATAGGTAAAGGTAACGGCGAATGTTAGTGCACCATTGGCAACACCTAAACCACCCTTGAGGGCGTAGAGCCAGTAGAGATTGCCGTAGCCTTTAGCGTCAGCCTGTTTCGAATCCTCAAAGTCAAGATAGACGCCAACCCACGCAGCTCCTCCACTTAGTACGCCGCCCCAGCCCTTCACCACTTGATACCCCCAAGTTTCTGCGCCCATTCCCGGCATATTCTTTATCGGCACTGTCGCAATGTCCATTAATGCACTCCCAATAGACATACCTGAGGCGAGCAAACTCAGCCAGCTCTTCATGTCGTTCTTGGTCTTGCTCTCGATCAGCAGCTTGCTAAAGTTCACACCCTCGATGAGCATTACCACCATTGCTAGCCGTGCGTCCTTGATTGCTTGCGGCGCTTTGACGTCATCAGAGACCTTGAACTTGGCCCATGCGGTTCTCAGACCCTCTGTCTGTTGCGTATGAATTTCACGCGTATCAAGTTTCATGAAGGTCTTGGTCGCTTGCAGACGGCGCAAGGTTTGTGCACGGCCAATTTTCTCTGCCGCGACTTGTTTGGCAATCAAATCCTCCGACTCCATCGGGTTCACAAAAGCGCGAACACTGAAGATATGCTGGATTATTTTCTCGCTCGCATAGTCACCTAATTTGTCGACCCGAAAATGCTTGAAAATAAAGTCACCTACAGTGATTGCAAATTTGTCGGCGCCGTGTACGTTTACTTTATTTATCGAGGCACCAAACGCAGAAGATGTTCCCGTA
Source organism: Variovorax sp. dw_954 (assembly GCF_018449755.1). Lineage (NCBI taxonomy): Bacteria > Pseudomonadati > Pseudomonadota > Betaproteobacteria > Burkholderiales > Comamonadaceae > Variovorax > Variovorax sp. dw_954. The sequence continues at coordinate 54,182 of NZ_JAAVVD010000015.1, forward strand.
GCAGCCTTGACGTTAGCATCGAAAACGCTTTGCGCCTTCTTGTACGTATCTGCGATCGATTTCATGAACTTTGCTGAATAGCCGATCCAAGTGAGTGTGCTTGCCAGCGTCTGCTCTGACTTATGGTGTACAGCTTCGTTCAGCTTCTCGTCGAGTTCTTCGCGTGCATGCATCTGGTTGAGAGCAACAACCCTCCAAAGCAGATTCGACTCGACCGTAGCCTTGCACTCCTTCACCCAAGTCTCGATCTTTTGCGCCCCCGACCGGCACGAGCCTATACCCCATATCGCCTCGGCAACCTGCTCCCCAAAAACCATGCCGTCGAGCAAGTTGTGACCATCGAAGTCGTTGAACGTGTCCAACAATAGCTGCGCCTCAAGCCAACGAATGAGTGGTATCGTGCGTTGATCGACGATAAAAGCGGCCGCGGCATGGAACTCCGCCAATTTTTTCTCTACACGTTCGCTCTCGTCCGTATCGATACGTTCTCGATAAGGTGGCCACGCCTTACCCGCCAAGCTTTTGCCAAATTCTTCGGATAGTCGAGGAGCGCCAGCGGAAATTTTGCTATTGAGAATGCGAACTTGATCCAATTGTTTTCGTAGATATTCTTCGTCCGGTGAAGTCCTTGACTTTTCTTCGAGTTCCCGCTGCGCAGACTGCAAGGGTCCATCCTGCGCGCCGCGCAGAACGTGCTCTTCTCCTCGTGAAAATGCTTGATTTTCTAGAGCGTTTCGCAGGCCCTTGTAGTTGTTGAGCGCTGCAATTTGTAATTCACGCTCGTCCCCATACTTCTTGATCCATCCGGCCGCGTCGTTTCGGTAGCCATTGAGTTCGTGCGCGATACCGATAGCGTCCCACATTGCGAGGACGTGAGGCTCGCTGGGTTTTCCCGCCCCCTTGTTTCGGCATACCATGTGTACGATAGTGCCCTCGGCCATTCCGGTCCTCAGATGCCAAGGGTAGCGAGTGCTCATTCGATGTAGATCCATAGTGGAGTAGCTACCGTTCTCCTCGCTAAGATCGCTGACTTTTCTGTCGAATGGCAACGACCCTGTGGGCGCGACCGAGGCATATTCGAGGATGTCCTCCAGCGTAGCTTGAGTGGCAATCGCGCCATGCGAATGCTTGACGCCTGCGGCCATCTGAGCTGGATGAATAGTTTGCATGCGCTTGTTGCGCAGCTTGCTATTGCGTTCATATCCTTGAACGGTTTCCTTGCTCCACTTGTGTTCGCTATAGGCAATCCAAGTCGGTCCACATTTCTCGGGTTCCGAGATCACGATGTAGTGCACTTGCGTGTTGAGCGCGTGGCGTGAGCATGCCAATGCCGGCGTGCTTTGAGGCCAAGCGGCCGCGGGGCTAGGCTGAATGGTGAAGCAGCCGTCCTCGCCCACAGCGTAACACTCCCATTTGTTGGAGCCTTCTTTGTTTGTTTCGTAAAAGATATACAGAAATCCAGTACGCATCGTGCGCAGAGCGTATTGAAACTCGCTGCCCAGTGCGACCTCTTTGACTCTCTGTCCACTGGCCCATCCAGGCAATCCAGGTTTGACGTCTTTCGGAACAACGGTGTAGCGCACCGGCATGATCGGCAGACCCTTCGAAGCGCATTGATCGCACGCAAGCTTCACCATACTTCCCCCTTCACATTTCTTTTACTGTGTTCGGCCATCCTGCGGTGTAGTCACTCGCGAGGACATCGTTTGCCGCGCATTCGCGCGCGATCCTGATCCAACTTTCTGTGCTCACGCAATCGATTAATTGCGTGAAATAGTCCCCGGACTCCCGCTGTTCGAGCAATCTCTCAATATCTGGATGCGAGTCGAAACTGGGGTGGACCGCGAATGCGCAGTGGGCGTACGACGCAAGGTCGCTTACGCTGCTGAAGCCTGTCGCCATCGCCCGGCGTACCGCAGCGAGAGCGCCTGCAAAAATGGATTCAAACCGTTCGCCCGACGTGTGGGCCTGCGTCCATTCGCGGAGTGCCAAATTCAGCGGCGCGATGGAATCCACGTCCCGCCACAAGGCGTCCGTGAGAGTGAGCTGCCCGGCGTCGCCGGCAGGAACCGTGGTGTCGGTTCGGATCGGCGTTAGACGCCCGATGGGGTCGAGTATCCAGAATGTATCGATTGGCCCTAACAGTGCACGACGCTGTTCTGGGGAGAGAAACTTCCATAGCCACCATAGAACGGCCGGGTCATGTATACGGAGCCAAATCGATCCAACTCCAGGACGGTGCTGCAACATCGCGTTGCGCAAATGCCTTGCAACCTGCGTGGCGGACGAATCGCTCGTCAACCATCCGCCGATTCGACGCCCCGCACCGGACTGGAGCGCATCGGCCTGCAATTCTTCGCAGGCCTCTGCGACGCTGTGTGCAAGGAGTTCACTGCCGGCAAACCTGCCGGTGTCAAAACCCACCAAGACCGGCCAATGCGTCGGATCAACATTCGGCTCGAGCCGCACCGGAGTTTGCGAGTGCTCCAGATAGTCCGATGCAATGGCGTCCGCATCAGTGATTGGACGCAGCACGGAGTCCAAAATCAGAAAGCAGTTCGGTGCATGGGGCAAACCTAGCTGTCGATGCAGCTCATGCGAGATATGCCTTGCGACGGCCTCGACGGTGATTGATGACTCCATCTCGATCAACCAAGTGCCACAGTCGCGCTTTGTGACGCGGCGGCTGCTATGGAGCTTGGTGCACAGCCCTTGTATGTCGCGCCGTCCACCGAATTGCTTGCCCTATCCCCCATCGAACTCACCATCGAATGCATCCCATGAAACATCACCCTCCCAGGCGCATGAATCTTGATGCTGCTCCCCTCCAGCTTCACGTACGCCCCGCCCACCGTCAGCAGCACATGCGTCGGCGCCTCCACCTCGATCTCCTTCGTCACGCTCGCGATCGTCACCTTCTTGTCCGCCGCGATCTTCGTGGCGCCGCTCTGGCTTTGCAGCTTCACCTTGCCGCTGGCCGCATGCAGGCTGATACCGCGCTCGGTGTTGGGCTCTTCCGCCTTGGCCTTGGTGCCGACCGTGTACAGGCTCACGCCCTTGGCCACGGCAATGGCCGCCTGGCCTTGCGCCATCAGGTCGATGTCTTCGTTGGCGACGATCGTGCTGGTCTGCCCGCTCACAATCACCGCCTCCTTGGGCGTGGCGATGCCGATGCCCATCGGCGCCGTGAGTTGCAGGTGCGGTTCGCTCCACGCGGTCACGGTGCCCTGGCCGCCACCGGTGGCCTTGATATCGCCGTCGTCATCGCTTCCACCCGCGCCTGAGCCGCCCTCTGTCGTCCCCAGCACCTTCGCCACGTGCTTGAGCCCTTCCATCGGCTCCAGCTTGTCGGGCTTGGCCTCGCCCTTGAGCATGGCCTTCTGGGTCTGCGCGCTTTCCGCCAGTGACTCGGCGAGTTCTCGTGCCTGCGTGGTCTGGTTCTGCGCCTCTCGACTGGCCATGAAGGGACCGGTCGCGTTCGGTTGCGCATGGGCGCTGACCAGCAAGCCGGAGCCGGCCCGGATCGCGCCCTGGGCGGTGGTGGCCAGTTCCGCCCCGTGGCCGCGGTCCTTGCCGCGCTGGTTGTCGTTCTGTTGCTTGTGGTGGCCCAGGTGCAGCCGGCTGGAGGCTTGCGTGGTGGCCAGTGCCAGTCGGCTTTGCTGCGGGGTGTCGTCGAAGACGAGTTGGTTGTAGCCGCCGGTGCCGCTCTGGCTGGCGCGCATCTCCTGGGTCTTGATGCCGCTGTAGACGGCGTTGTGGGCGTGCTCGCCCTCCTGGCCGGCGAACCAGGCGGGCGCATTGCCGGTGGCGTTGGCCGCGCCGAGCTGCTTCCGGTTGTACTGGGCATCGGGCTCGCCCTGGCCGTTGTACAGGGCCGCGACAACGACGGGGCGGTCGATGTCGCCGTGCAGGTAGTCGACCAGCACTTCCTGTGCGGTGCGTGGCGCACCCGCCTGGCCCCAGTTGGTGCCGGCCATCGCGGTGGCCACGCGCACCCAGGCGCCGAGTTGGTGGGCGGCGGGGGCGTTGTTGTCGCCGGCCGGATGCGCAAGGCGGCTGCTGGAGCCGCCGCCGCGCTGCCAGTGGAACTGGACCTTGATGCGGTGGTCCCTGTCCGTGTGGATGACATCGCCCGCACCGATGACGATGGCGCTCTGGCTGCCCTGGATGGTGGGCTTGGGGTGGATTGCGCGGCCCTTGCCGTCCAGGGTGAGCGGGCGGTACGGGATCGCGGCGCGCACGGCGCTGAAGTGGTTGCGGTAGTGGGGGACGGCTTCGCTGGCGTTGCCCTTGTTGGACTTTCCAGCCTTGTTGCCTTTGCCGTCGTCCGCAACGACCGGTAAGTCCTGCGCCAGGTCGGGCGCACCCAGCTCCTCGTTGGCTGCACGCTGGAGGTCCTCATCGAGGTTGTTGCGCGCAACGTGGCGCACGGTCAGGACGGCGAAGCGCCGGTCTTCCGCGCCGTCACGGTCATGCACCGGGTGCTGGGTCAGCGTGAAGGTGCTGGCCGGGCTCAGTGTGCGGGCGGTGCCTTCTCCCTCGAAGGCCTTGTTGCGCAGTTCCAGTGCTTCGATGGCGTTGCGCAAAAGGCGCGCACCCTGCGCGCTGGTCTCCCACGCGTAGTGCCCCGGGTCGTCGGCACGGTGCAGGGTGCGGTGGCGCAGGCTGTTGGTGTGGTTGCTGGCTTCCTGCAGAGGCCGCGGGCTGACGGACTTGTAGTCCCAGCTCACCTGGCTCAGGCTGTTGGTTTGCAGTTGTCGGCGTGCGTGCCATTGCTGAATGCTGTCCTCGGCCTCGCTGGCATCGGCGCGGTGGAAGCGGATCTCCGCTTGCGCGTTGGGCTTGAACGCACCGGCGTGGTCGGCGATGACCATGGTGTGCTGGCCCAGGCTCTCACCACTGGCGGACTGGTGTTCGAACCAGTAGAACAGGCCCTCTTCGGCCAGTAGACGAGTCACGAAAGCCAGGTCGCTTTCGTTGTACTGGGTGGTGATGCCACGCTGCGGGTAGACGCTGCGGTCGGCGATGTCCCAGCGCCATTGGGGGCTGAGCTTGCCCTGGGTCTGGTAGTCCGCGAAGACGGCCTCGACGATGTCGAAGACGGCCTTGTCCTGGAACAGATAGCTGTCTTGCCGCCACTGCAGGAAGCTGAACCAGGGTTCGATGACCAGGCGGTAGCGGGCGAAACCGCCATTGCTGGAGATCAGTTGAGCTTCGGTGACATGACCGTGGAAGGGTCGCAGTTCAGTGCGGCTTTGCGCCGTCTGCAGGTCGAGGCGAACAGCCTGGCCGATCAGGCTCTTGAGAGGGATGTGCGCATCATCGGAGAGCGTGCTCAGTTCAAGGCGGAAGCCACCGGCATCGATGGACTCCTCCCCATCGAGCGCCTCTGCCAGCAGGCGGTTGGCGCCGAGCGGCGTGTGCAGCACCAGCAGGCGGTGGCGTTGCTCGAAGCCTGCGCGCAGCAGGTTGCCGACTTGCAATGGACTGACGGACATTTTTGTTCTCTCCCTGTTCACTCATCACTCTTCACCGACGGCCCCTCGGCCGTCAAGACGGGCTCACGTGATCCTGTATTTGAAGTCGCCGTTCTTCGCCGAGCCGACCTTGATCTTGCCGATCTGCGCTTCGTCCGCCATGCGTGCAAGCACGGCCTCGGCAATCTCGGGAAGCAAGGTGCCGTTGAGGATGTGATCGACGTTGCGCGCACCCGAATCCACCTCCGTGCAACGCGCCAGCACCGCATCGACCAGCGACGCGTCCCATTCGAAAACCGCCTTGTGGTTGACCGCGATGCGGTCGCGGATGCGGCCGAGCTTCAGCTCGATGATCTGCACCAGCACCTCGTCCGTGATCGGATAGAAAGGCGCCACTTTCAGCCGACCCAGGAAGGCCGGCTTGAAGGACTTCATCAGCGCCGGGCGCAGTGCCTCCGCGAGCACATCGGGCGCGGGCAGTTCGTCACCGGACTTGTTCAGGCAGGCCTGCATGATCTGCGGCGAGCCGATGTTCGACGTGAGGATGATCAGCGTGTTCCGGAAGTCGATCTCGCGGCCTTCGGCGTCGTCCATCATCCCCTTGTCGAAGGCTTGGAAGAACATCTCCATCACATCGGGATGCGCCTTCTCGACCTCGTCGAGCAGCACCACGCTGTAGGGCGCGCGGCGCACCGCTTCGGTCAGCACGCCGCCCTCGCCGTAGCCCACGTATCCGGGCGGCGAACCCTTGAGCCCCGACACGCTGTGCGCCTCCTGGTACTCGCTCATGTTGATGGTGATCAGCTTCTTCTCGCCGCCATAGAGGATGTCGGCCAGGGCCAATGCCGTCTCGGTCTTGCCGACGCCGGACGGGCCGACGAACATGAACACGCCGCGCGGCTTGTTCGGATCTTCGAGTCGGGCGCTCGCCGTTCGCACGCGCTGGGCTACCGCCGCCAGCGCATGGTCCTGCCCGATGACGCGCTCGGCAAGCAGCTTGTCGAGCTTGCGCACGGTGCGGATCTCGTCCTTCACCATGCGGCCGAGCGGAATGCCGGTCCAGGCCGAGACGATTTCCGCGACCACATGCCCGTCGACCTGCAAGGGCACCATCGGCGTCTCACCTTGCAACGCGCGAAGTTCAGCGAGCAAGGCATCCAGCTCACTCGGCGCTGCGCCAGGTGCGGCCTTCTTGCCGCGAGCGGAAGACTTGGGGCTCGCCGCCTTTTCAGGCGCCTTGTCATCCGCCTCCGCGGGCATGACAGGCGCGGCCTCCCGCTCCGCACGCAAGGCCCTGATGCGCTCGACCAGTTCGCCTTCCTTCTTGAGCTTGGCCTCGTACTCCACCAACGATGCCTGCACAGCTGCCTTCTGCTCAGCCAGTTCAGCCAGCCGCGCCTCATGCCGGCCGCCCGCCACCGTGTCGCGCTGGAGCGCTGCCGCCTCGGCGTCAAGCCGATCGATCGACTTTCGCGCCTCTTCGATCAACGCCGGCGTCGCGCTCTGCCCCAGCGCCACTTTCGCGCAAGCCGTGTCGAGCACACCAACCGCCTTGTCCGGCAACTGCCGACCGCTGATGTAGCGATGCGACAGGCGCACCGCCTCGGTGATGGCCTCGTCCAGCACGCGAATGTTGAAGTGCTTTTCCATCAGCGGCACGATGCCGCGCAGCATCGCGGAGGCCAGCGATTCGCTCGGCTCCTCGACCTTCACCACCTGAAATCGACGTGCCAGCGCCGCGTCCTTCTCGAAGTACTTCTTGTACTCGCCCCAGGTGGTCGCAGCGATGGTGCGCAGCTCGCCGCGCGCCAGCGCCGGCTTCAGCAGGTTGGCCGCATCGTTCTGGCCAGCCTGCCCGCCGGCGCCGATCATGGTGTGCGCCTCGTCAATGAACAGGATGATCGGATGCGGGCTCTTCTTGACCTCGGCAATGACGTTCTTCAGGCGGTTCTCGAACTCGCCTTTCACGCTCGCACCGGCCTGCAGCAAGCCCATGTCGAGCGTATGCACTTCCACGCCGTACAGCACCTTCGGCACGTCGTTCGCGGCGATTCGCAGCGCCAGCCCCTCGACCACCGCGGTCTTGCCGACGCCAGCTTCGCCGGTGAGGATGGGGTTGTTCTGGCGGCGCCGCATGAGGATGTCGATGACCTGGCGGATCTCCGCATCCCGGCCGACCACCGGGTCGAGCGCACCACCACGCGCGCGCTGCGTGAGATTGGTGGTGAACTGGTCGAGTGCCGGCGTCTTGCCCGACACCGCGCCGGCTTCAGGCTCGGCTGCAGGCGCACCTGCCGACGAGCGGGCCGCGTTGGCATCGGCAGCCTCATCGGAGCCATCGGTGAGCTTGTCGAAATCGTGCTTCAGGTCTTCCAGGCGGATCCTGGCGAACAGCGGCGAGCCGCGCTGGGCGAGCTGCGACAAGTCGGGCTCGGTCAGCCACGCCAGCAGCAAGTGTCCGGAGCGGATCGCCGTGACATGGGCATCGAGCGAGGCCAGCAGCCACGCGTGCTGGAACAGCTTCTGCAGGTACGTCGAAAACACCGGCGTCCGCGTGTTCCCGTTCTTGAACGCGCCGATCTCCCGCTCCAGGTCGGACTGCAGCGCAGTCGCGCTGATTCGGTTGGCACGCAGCACGCGCGCGATATCGTTGCCCGGCTGCTCCAGGAGCGCAAGAAACAGATGCTCCAGGTCGACCTCATAGTGCCCTCGCGAGAGACACAGGTTGGCCGCACGTTCGGTCGCGGCACGCGCGGAAGGGTTGAGCTTGGTGATCAGCGTCTTGAGTGATGTGCTCATTGCTTTTTTTCTTCTGGAAGTTCAGTTATTCAATGGATGCAGTTCGTACGAGGTGTCGCTGCGGTCCTGCGGTGCGGCGCGCGTGGTCAGGAAACTGTCCCAGCCAAGATGGCTGCCCAGCGGCTCGTCGAGCGTGACCGAGCGCACTTCCTCCTTGGCCAGGATCAGTCGAACCTCGTATTCGACGGTGACGCCCGCCAGCAGCCCAAGCATCTTTTCCAGCGCCTTCGCATGCGCTTTTCCGGGAAAGAAATCGCGAAACTGCGTGCGCTTGAGCGGCCCGATCCACAGCCGGATGCGCAGGTCACGCTGCCAGACGCGCACGCCCGCCAGCGCCGTATGCCCCAGCTGGATGTTGTTGCCCCCGAGTTGCGACATCTGCGATCTCGGTACGTCGTACCACTTGCCGAGGAACTGCTCCACGCGGATGAGGATCTTGAAGTAGTCCGACAGCACCCGTTGCAGGAACACCCCCGACATCGGCCGGTGCTGCACCGCGGCCGCGTAGCCGGCGACGCTCTCGTCGTACACCCGGCCGTCGCCCTCCTGCAACGGCTGGCGCTGTGACTTGTGTTCCAGGCCTGACAACGACAGCAACGCCGGCAGGTAAGCGCGCGTGCGCTCGTGCTCGTAGTGCAGCGGCAGCCGGTACTTGCGCCAGGCCGCGTAGAACAACGCGGCGGCGCGGTTGGTGAAGATGTCGAGAAACGCCCGCGCTGCGCTGTCGCGCTGGTTCTGCTCGCGCCGCTGCAGGATCTCGGTGTAGGCAATGGGCAGCGCGCCAGACGCTCCCAGCATGCCGAAGAACGCCGGCGTGATCTCGACCTTGTCGATGGCGTCGGAATCCGGGTGGGGCAGGCTCGCCCAGTCGCTGCCGGACACCGCCTCGCCTGCGGCATTGCGCAGTTGCAGGGCTTCGATCTCGCTGGGCGGAAAGCCCAGGTTCAGCGAGCTCCGGAAGCGCATGCGCTGCGGCACCATGCGCTCGCCGGGCACGAGTCGCTGATGCACGTCGCGCTCCTGTCGCCGAAGCATCGCCAGCTCGAGAAGCCGCACCGCCTGGAAGAACTCGAAGCGGTAGGGCTCGCGCGCGAGCTGCTCGATTACAGCAGGATCGAATCGCCGCTGCGTGGCTTGCATCGCACGAGCTCCTCGTTGTCGCGGGACGACAGGATCACCAGCTGGGTGAAGCTGTTCAGGTGCACGTAGAGCCCGAAGAAGTGGTCCAGCACGCGCGCGAACGCCTGCAGGCTGCTGCCCACGAATCCAGCCTCGTCGACCGTGATATGCACTTCGATGCCGCGCACGAAGGTCGCAAAGGGCTTGCCCGGCAGCCACTGCGTGGCGGGTCGCTGCTCGATGGCAACCAGCGCCTCGATCTGCCGGCTCGACACCGCCGTGCGGCCCTGGTCATAGAGGCGCAGCATTTCCTTGAGCGCCGGCAGGCCGCTGCCGACCAGCGACAAGTGGTTGAGCGACAGGTGCGAGATCAGCCGCCAATGCGCCGACTTGCCCCGCGCCACGCGCTGCGTGCGGGTCGGCCGACGCAACAGGCGGATGCCCTGCGCGACCGTATTGCCATCGAGGAACAGATCCCCGCCAGGAAGCCCGATCGCCATGGCATTGGGCACATCCCGGTTGGTGCAGGTGATGTCGATACTGAGCGTCTCGGTCACCGGCGCGGCGGGGTCGAAGTCGATGTCGACGATGGAGATCTCGGTCTCGTAGCCTGGACTCTTGCTGGCCACCAGTTCGTTGCGACGGGCGAACCAGTAGTGCTCCGACTCCTTCGGCTGTTCACCGTGATGCAGCGAGTAGAACGGGCGGAACTCGACAAAGGTCTTGCCCCCCGGTGTTTCCTTGACGATCGTGACCGAGTCGATGCTGTAGACCTCGTAGGCCGAGGCATGCTTGGCATCGCCCAGCACCGGATAGGCCGCCGCCGCGTGCGTGATGCGGATCGGGTTCGCGGCCTGCTTGAACAAGTTGACGACCGGCGTGCAACCCAGCCGCAAGTTCCGACTCGATACGCCCTCCAACAGCCGCGACACCGGCGAATCGGCGCGCAGGTGGCGCATTACCCAATGCAGTGTCAGCGTGCGGCAAGGCCCGACGGCCTCCAGCGCCTTGCCCAGGTCGATGTCCAGGAAGTTGAACTTCTCCGGAAAGGCGAAGTACTCGCTCAGCAAGCGGTAGGCCGGGTGCGAGCGCGCGGGCAGTTCGATGAGCGCATCGGCCTCGTCGAAGCCGACCTCGTGCAACAACTCTCCCATCACCGGCGTCCACTTGCCACTGCGATTCGGCTCCACAAACACTGCGGCAGTCTTCAGGAACATCGCGTCGGCCAGCGCCATGGCGAGCGATGGCTCGGCATCGATGAACACGCGCAGGCGATCGAGTCCCAGCTTCTGCAGCGAGGTCTGTTGACCCAGCAACTCGATCGTGACCGACAGGCTTGCGGTCGCGTTCTTCGGCAGCGTCACATGCAAAGGCGGGTTGACGACCGAATGGAAGACCGCATCGGCGATCTGCACCGGCGCCAGCGTCACGTCGTAGGCCGTGCGAAAGCAGCAGGTGACACCCTGCATCGGGCGCGACTTGAGGACAGCGCCACGCTCCACCGTCACTCCCATGCTCAACTTCGCGACCGCTTCGCTGCCGTCGAATTGCGCGATCGAGCACGACGGAAACGCGCGAAGGTAGTGCGGATACAGGATCTCGAGCAGCGCCTCGGTGAACTCGGGATAGTCGTCGTCGAGCTTCTTGCTGATGCGCGAGGTCAGCAGCGCGAAGGACTGGATCATCCGCTCGACGTGCGGGTCTTCGCTGTTGTCCGAAGCCATCGCGAGGCGTGCCGCGATCTTCGGATAGTTGTTCGCGAACTCCTGCGAGTAACCGCGCAGGAACGCAAGCTCGCGCTCGTAGAACGGCAGTAACTCTTCCATGGTGTCCTAGTAGTTGCGGGCCTTGCTGGCCCCGCGGGTCACGGAATATTGGAGGGTGGTGGGCTGAAGGAGCGCGTCGAAATTCACCGGCTCGCTCATCGCAGGCAATGTGAGCAAGGCCGAGATGCTGAAGTACAGGACGCTGGTGTTGGACTGACCATCGAGTTCCAACGTCACCACGACGTTTGTCAGTCGCGGCTCATGCCGCGCGATCGCTTGCTCCAGCGACCTGCAAATGAACGAGCGGTCGTTGAAACTTGCCAGGCTGCGCCCGGAGAAGTCGTTGAGCCCGTAAGTCAGGATGGACTTCTTGCATTGCTCCAGGCCCTGGAGCATGGGATCGGTGAACACCATGCGCGTGTTCAGCAAGGACTCCAGGTCACGTGCCACCACGTTCTTCATCTCCTCCAGCGAGAAATTCCGCAGCGCTGGCGAAGCCGCTCCGCGACGATCGTCGTCAAACAGCTTGTCGAGCAAGCCGGGTTCAAACCCAGTCATTTATTGTTCCCGCCTTCGGGCGGCCGCCGTGGGGCGACCGGCCCAAAAAAGAACCGCGGCAATTGCCGCGGTTCTTGCCTGCAGCTCAGACTCAGACCGAGTAGGTCTTGTCGTTCTTGGTCAGGCTCCAGGCGCCTTGCGAATTGCCGCCCTGGTTGCCGCCGATCTTCTGCTGGATGTACTTCCACTGCACAGCGGCGTACTTGAGCGAGAAGGATTCGCTCGGCACGCCGGTTTCCACCACGCTCGGGCTCACGCTGGAGATCAGCACGTACTTGAGCTTGATTTCCAGGTACTTCACACGCTTGCCTTCACCGTCGGCGCGGAAGAATTCGATCGTGACTTCGTCGAAGGTGCTGCCGCCCGAAGCGTGCTGGTACAGCAGCGGGCTCACGACGTCCATGTCCTTCGTGAAGATCATTTCGCCGTGCTCGCAACGCTCTGCGGTGTGGCCGCCAGCGGTGGATGCCGTTGCCGAGCGGGGCTGAACGATGGTGTGATGCCAGGTGTTGACCTCGATCCAGTCCTTGTGGTCCTTGTCCTGCGACTCACCCTTGATGGCCGGGCTGCCGAATTTGACGTAGATGTCTTTCACTCTTACCTCTCCTGCTGAAGTTTTTGATTACGGGAATAAACCAACACACTGACACCGCACAGGCAAGCCACCACGGCCTACTTGTTGACGGACTGGGGAAGATCCGCCACGAGACGCAGCGAGATCGACAATTCATCGAGCTGAAAGTGCGGCCGCAGGAATGCGACCGAACGATAGACACCCGGCTTGCCCGGAACCTCGGACACCTGGACAGAGGCCTCGCGCAGCGGGAACTGCGCCTTCTGCTCCTGCGACGCGTTGTCGTCGAGCAGCACGTACTGCGAGATCCAGCGATTCAGGAACTGCTCGACGCTCTGCGCCGATGCAAAGCTGCCGATCTTGTCGCGCATCATCGCCTTCAGGTAGTGCGCCACGCGCGACACCGAGAAGATGTACTGGAGTTGAGCCGACAGCACCGCATTGGCATTGGCGCTGTCGGTGTTGTACTTCTTGGCTTTTTGCAGCGACTGGGCGCCGAAGAAGGCCGCGTAGTCGGAGTTCTTGCAGTGCACCAGCGGAATGAAGCCGAGGTCGCTCAGTTCCTTCTCGCGACGATCGGTGATCGCGATTTCGGTCGGGCACTTGAGCGCGATGTCGCCGTCGTCCGTCTTGAAGGTGTGCGTGGGCAGGTCTTCCACCAGCCCGCCGCCTTCGACACCCCGAATGGCGGCGCACCAGCCGAAGTCATCGAACGCTGCCGTCAGGCGCGTGGCAAAGGCCCAGGCTGCGTTGCACCAGAGGTACTTCGAGTGGTCCGTGCCGTCGACGTCTTCGACGAAGTTGAAGCTGTCGACGATCGTGCCTTCCTTGGGGTCGTACGGCAGGCGCCCGAGGTAGCGCGGCAAGGTCAGGCCGACGTAGCGCGAATCCTCGGAGTCGCGGAACGACTTCCACTTGGCGTATTCGACAGTGTCGAACACCTTGGCCATGTCGCGCGGCTTGCCCAGGTCGGAGAAGGTCTCGAGGCCCAGCAACTCAGGCGATGCGGAGCTGATGAACGGCGCATGCGAGGCAGCCGCAACATGCGACATCTGCTCGAGGAAGTACATGTCTTCCGGCTGGCGGGTGACCTCGTAGTCACCAATGATCGCCCCGAAGGGCGCACCGCCGAAAGTGCCGAATTCTTCTTCGTAGATCTTCTTGAACATCGAGCTCTGGTCGAACTCGATGGCGGACTTGAAGTCCCGGACCAGGTCGCGCTTGGTGGCGTTCAGTACCTTGATCTTGAGCATCGATCCCGTGGGTGTTTCCTTGACCAGGTAGTCGAGGCCACGCCAGGTGCTTTCCAGCTTCTGGAATTGCGGTGCATGCATCACGGCGCTCAGTTGGGCTGAGATCAGGTGATCGAGGTCTGCCACGCGTGCGTCGATCATGGCGGAGACGTTGTCCGACACGATGACGGAGCCATCGAGCACTTGGCTGACCAGTTCTCCGATGATGTCGCGGGCGCGGGAATGTTCGGACTCGGACTTCGCGACCTTGCTCTGGTCGACGATCTGGTCGAGCAGGCTGGTGGTGGCCTGTGCGCCATCCGCGAATGCCGCTACTTGCGCTGCGCTCATAGGTTCAGCCCTCCTTCTTCTTCGCAGCGTCCTTGCCCAGGCGCTGCAATTGTTCGGTATTGCCGAGCACGTCGGCCAGCAGGTCTTCGAGCTTGCCGTTGCCGGCCATCTTGTTGCGCAGGTCGGCCAGCTTGGTGCGCGCGTCGAGCAGCTTGCGCAGTGGCTCGATCTGGTCGACCACAGCCTCGGGGGAAAAGGATTCCATCGAAGTGAAGGTGAGGTCCACGCCGAAGCTGCCGCCGCGCGCGTCGAGCTTGTTCTCGACCTGGAATGCGGCGCGTGGTTGAACGCCCTGCATGACGTCGTCGATGTTGTCGCGATCGACGTTGACGAACTTGCGATCCCTCAGCTTCGATTGGTCGATCCGCGACTGGCCGGCCAGGTCGGCGACCACACCTACGACGAATGGCAGCTCCTTCTGTTCGATACCGTCACCGATCTCGACGTCATAGGTCAGTTGCACCCGCGGGGGACGCACTTTTTGCAAGCGCTTCTGCACGCTTTGTCTTTTGGTAGCCATGGATTTCCTCCCTGCAAGAAACGCAGTTACTTCAACGCATCGAATGGATTGCCGTTGCCCGAACGGGCGGCGGATGCCGCGGCAGGCGCGGCCTTGGCGGGTGTTGCGGGCTTCACGGCCGCGGCGGGTGCAGGTGAAGGCGCTGGCGTCACATCCGTGGATGCGGCGGCAGGCGCCCGTGCGGCCCTGGGAGGCGGCGCCCGACGTACGGGGGTCGCGGCGCGCGCAGACTCCGTTGCAGGAACCAGCACCGAGGTGCCCAGGGTCTCGCGCAGGAGTTGCGCAAGCCTTTGCGCATCGGCCGTGGTGTCGCCGCTCAGCGAACTGTCCTTGCGAAGGTCTTCGAGCGAACGCGCGGCCAGGCGAAGACCGCCCACGGCCGTGACGCTCTTGGCTTGCCGGTTCGAAGGATCCCGCTTGAGTGTTTCTTCAGCCGCGACGATGGCAAGGCTGTAGTTGCCCTGCGCAAAGTGGATCTGGGCGATACGCGACCACGGTTCCCCGCGGCTGGGGTTGTTGGTCGCGATCTGCTGGTACATGCGGATGGCGCGTTCCTTGTCGCCCACCTTGTCGGTTGCCGCGACCTGGTCCGCCTCCGCCATGCTCTTGCTGAATGCCTCCGACGACTGCGCCGCCGCCGTTGTCGTCGGCGCCGTAACGCATCCGGTCAAGAGGCCAGTGGCGATAGAAAACGCCACCACCGCACTTGCAATGTGCTTGTTGTTCACCACTACTCCCTGAAGTCTTCTGTTTTGTCGGAAAGGCCACTCGCCCTTTCCAGCCCGGCCGAACGATACTACATATTGCTTAAGGGTCGGTCGCGGCCCGTACCAAACATGAGGGAGAAATACACAATGCGGACTCGATCCGTTTCGCTTGAGGGCTTGCCGCGGTGCGAATCGGCGCACGCCGTGCCCGCCTACCGATTCATTGCGACTTTGCTGTGCGCAGCAGCCCTCGCGGGCTGCGCATCGCCGGTGGCCACGCTGGGCACCGTTGCCAAGGTCGCACTCGAAGTCAGCGGCCTGAGCAAGCCCGAGTTGCCCGAGCTTCAAAAGCCGCCGCGCAAGGTACCCGTCTCGATCGCCGCGGGGAAGAACCTGAATGCCGACGATCGCGGCCGCCCCCTGGCCGCTGTGATGCGCATCTACAAGCTGAAGGACACCACGGCGTTCTACCAGGCGCCCTTCGATGCATTCGTCACCACCGGCCGCGACAAGGCCGTGCTGGGCGATGACCTGATCGAAAGCCGCGACATCACGCTCATCCCCGACCAGCAGCTCAACCTGAGCGAGACCTTGCCACGCACGGTCAACGCCATGGGAATTGTGGTGCTCTTCCATTCGCCCGGTGGGCAACGATGGCGTGTCGCCTTCGATGCGGCAGAGGCCGAAAAGACAGGCGTCGTCATCGGTGCACACGCCTGTGCGCTCACCGTCACGCAAGGTGCTGTGATCGACGTCCAGGGTCATGGGCAAAGCGAGCCACCGCGTACGTACAACAGGCTCGCGCAGGTGAACTGCAAGAGCTGAAGTTTCGGGGTCGCATGAGATACTGCGACCGCTTTTTTTCGCCGCGCCAAGGGAGCCATACCCGTCGCGGCAAATGTTTTCCAAGGGAGTTGATTCGTCGTGAGCTATGCCGCCAAGGTTCTTTGGGGCGAGGGCCTTTTCCTGCGCCCTCAGCATTTCCAACGCCAGGACGCCTACCATGAGGCGCGCCTTCACAACACCGCTCAATCGCTGCACCCGTACTACTGGGGCGTCCGCTCGTTCAGCTTCGACCTGGACGCGCTCGCCAGCGGCATGCTGCGTGCATCGGAGCTGTCAGTCGTATTCCCCGACGGCGAGCCGTATTCGGCGCCGCATGTCGACAAGCTGCCGCCCCCGATCGCGCTCGACACGCTGAGCCCCGGGCAGAACGAGATCACTTTCTACCTGGTGCTGCATCCGGTAAGGGAACTCGGGCACAACTACAAGGAGCCGGAGGACAGTGCATTCGCCGCGCGATACGTCAGCGACGCGACGCAGTGCCCCGACCTCTTCACCGATGCGGTCAACGCCGAGGTGGTCTACCTGCGCAAGACCGTGAAGTTGCTGGCCGACTCCGAGCCGCGCGAGCAGTTCGTCTCCATCCCGGTGGTGCGCATCCGGCGCACGGCATCGGGCGGCTTCGAGCTCGACCAGGCCTTTGTACCGCCATGTATTTGCGTGGATACATCGCCCACCGTCTACCAGCAATTGCGCCGCCTGCTCGACGTGCTGCAGGCCAAGGTCAACTCGCTCTACGGGATCCATCGCGAGGCCAGCAAGAACATCATCGAGTTCCGCTCCGGCGACATCGCCTCGTTCTGGCTCCTGCACACCGCCAACGCGGCATTTGCGTCGCTGTCGCATCTGTTTCGACATCCGGCGCTGCACCCGGAACGCCTCTTCCAGGAGCTGTTGAATCTTGCCGGCGCGCTGATGACTTTCGCCAAGACCTACACGCTGAACGACCTGCCCACCTACGACCACGAGAAGCCCGGCGCAGCATTCGCCGAACTCGACCACATCATCCGCGACCTGCTCGACACCGTGATCTCGACGCGCTACTTCGCGATCACATTGACCGAGACGCGGCGCGCCTTCCACATGGGCCGGCTCGACTCCGGCAAGATCGACGAGAAGACGGTGTTCTACATGGCCGTCACCGCCAGCATGCCGGCGGCCGAACTGGTCGAGGCCGTGCCCGCGCGATTCAAGATCGGCGCACCGGAAGACGTCGACAAGCTGGTGCTCTCCGCCATGCCCGGCGTGCGCCTGGTCTACGCGCCGCAGGTGCCGCCTGCCATCCCGATCCGCGCCGGCGCCTGCTACTTCGCGGTCGACAGCAAGAGCCCGCTCTACGAACGCATGCTGCAGGCGCAGAGCGTCGCCATCTACGCGCCGACCGGCATTCCCGACATGCAACTCGAACTCATCGCGGTGACATCGTGAACGCATTGAACAAAGCACGCGGCACGGCACACAGCAGGGAGTATTCCAGATGAACGCCACAGCACGCCCGCCCTCCCTCTTCGGCGGAGACGCACCCCCCGCGGGATTCACGCCCGCAGGCACCCTTCCCGCACAGGACTCTTCGCTCCTCGACATCCTGTATGACGGCTTTGTGATGCTCTTTCTCATCAAGAAGAAGCAGCAGCCCGCGCAGGCCGAGCAGTTCCTCGGCGGCATCCGCAGCTACCTCGCGGAGTTCGAGCGCAATGCGCGCAAGCTCGGCGCCGGAGCCGAGGAAGTCCATGCCTGCAAATACGCGTTCTGTGCCGTCGTCGACGAATTCGTCCTGGCCTCGCCGGAGTTCGCGATCCAGCCCGAATGGGAGCGCCGGCCGCTCCAGTTGGCCCTGTTCGGCGACCAGATCGCCGGCGAGAACTTCTTCCACATGCTCGAAGCGCAACGGGCCGAGGGCGCGGCGCGCGTGCAGACGCTTGAAGTCTTCTATATGTGCCTGCTGCTCGGCTTCCAGGGCAAGTACATCCTCGAAGGCCCCGAGAAGCTGGCCTACCTCACGGCCCGGCTGGGCGACGAGATCGCCAACATCAAGGGCAAGCGCACGCCCTTCGCGCCGCACTGGCCCCTGCCCGACCAGATCGCGCACACGCTCAAGCGCGAGGCGCCGCAGTGGGTCGTCGCATCGGTGTTCTCGCTGATCGCACTGGTCGGCTTCATCGGCTTGTCCCTGCACCTGTCCGGCACCACGCAATCCACCTTGGAGCGCTACCAGGACATCGTGCGCCTGGGCCCGCGCCAGGCCAACCTCACGATCTCCCTGCCCTGATGGCCGCTGAAACCATGCTCGACCTCGACGCACTGCTCGCCCCCATTCCCGGCCCGTCCCCCTGTGGACCGGACATGCTCTTCTCACCCCAGTTCGACGCGATCCAGGCGGCGCGCTTGCAGGACGACCCCTCGCTCGAACAGGGCGACTGGGTAATCGATCTCAAGGAAGCCGACTGGCCCTTCGTCATCGCCGAGTCGCAGAAGCTGCTGACCGATTCCACCAAGGACCTGCGCCTCGGCGTGTGGCTCACCGACGCGCTGGCCAGCCGCCAGGGCTTTGCCGGATTGAACGACGGCTACCGTTTGCTGACCGGCCTCTGCGAGCGCCATTGGGACGACCTGCACCCTCATGCCGAAGACGGCGACTTGGACATGCGGTTCGGCAGCGTCAGTTGGCTGGCATCGCGCTCCATCGAACTCGTGCGGCGCGCGGCGATCGTGAACGACGGGAAGGTCTCCTACGGCGCCCACGCCTGGGAGCAGGCCCTCGCCCTCGACCAGGCCGTCAAGCGCGCGCCATCCGACGCCGACGAACTGACGCGGGGCAAGATCACGACCGATCAGTTCGACCGCGTGCGCCGTGCGACGCCGGCAAAGTTCCTGCAGGCCGTGCATGCCGACCTGTCGGCCTGCGAGGCGTCCGTGAAACGCTTCGAGCAGGTCTTCGATGCGCGCACCGACTCGCAAGGGCCGAGCTTCGCGCGGGTCAAGGACATGCTGGAATCCGTTCGCGCCACCATCGAGCGCTTTGCGCGTGATGCCGGTGTTTCACTCGGTCGCGCCGCGGCGCCACCCGCGCCAGTCGCCGGCGACGAATCGCTGCAGCGCGTCGAGCGCATGCTTGCAACGCCCATCGGCGAAGCACCCGGCGCCATCGCAACGCCGCAGCGCGGCGGCATTCACACCCGGGCCCAGGCGATCGCGCAACTCAACGAGGTAGCGACCTTCTTCGAGCGTACCGAGCCTTCGAGCCCCACGGCGTACATGGCCAAGAAGGCCGCGTCGTGGGCCGACATGTCGCTGCATGCGTGGCTGCGCAACGTGGTCAAGAACGAGCAGGAACTCGCGCAACTGGAAGACCTGCTCGGCGTCCGCGGGCAGACGCCGGAAGACGGCAACTGAGGGCGGTTGCCCTCACCGGGAAGGGCGCTGCGTTCAGCGCCCGACCCTGAACTCGATGCGTCGATTGCGCGCGCGGCCCGCGTCGGAGTCGTTGCCCGCCACCGGCTGGTCCGGCCCGACGCCGCTGGTGCTCATGGTGGCAGGATCGATGCCCTTGCCGACCAGGTACCCCTTGACGGCCTCCGCTCGCGCCTGGCTCAAGGCCAGGTTCGACGCCCGGTTGCCGGAGTTGTCGGTATGGCCAATGATCGCCACCGACTTGTTGCTGAGCTTTGCCAGCGCAGCGGCAATCTCTTCGAGGATAGCCCGCCCCTTCGCGGTGAGCGTCGCACTGCCGACCTCGAACTCGATGATGCGGTTGCCCAAGGCCTGGTCCACCACGATCTGCTCGGACACCGGCACCCGAAGGCTGTTCTTGATGGTGTAGGTCGGATTCAGTGCGCCCGCCATGTCGCTGACGATCTTCTGGCGCAACGCTTCATTGCCGACTTCACCTTGCGCGGTGATCTGGGTGCCCTGGATCTGCAGTTGCCCGCGATGGATCTGCTTGAGCGAAGGGTTGAGCAGCTTCTGCACATTGGCCGACCAATTGGCCGGCGTTCCGACGGAACTGACGACCTCGATCCGGTCGATCACGTTGGCCGGGCCATATACCTGGCGCAATGCGCCGACGACTGCCGCGCGCGTCGCCTCGTCGGGCACCTGGCCACCCGCCACGACCTGCTCCGGCTTGCCGGCGGTGCCGCCCGGGCTTTCGATGTTGGCGCCCTGCGCGGGTGCGATTCCAGGCGATTGGGCCTGTGTCAGCGGCGACAACGCAAGGATCCCGACCCCGGCCAGGATGCGCAACGACGCGATATTCAGTTTGCGCATCTCAATCCCCGATGAAGACTTCGCGAAACGCGGACAACACGATTTCGAGCGGCAACTGCGGCTGCTCGAGATAGCTCACCAGCTTGTACATCGCGTAGTTGCTGTGAATGCTTTCCTCAACCCATTCCGGGTTGTCGATCTCGATGTTCTGCTCGGCATGGACCTGCAGGTGCAGCACGCTCTGCAACGTCCGGGGCGACAGCCCGTTGAACCCGACGATCAGGCGTGGCAGCCCGCCGACGGCCGAGACGCAGAGCACCAGTTCGAAGTCCGCCCTCGCGAAGAACCTGGACACGATGTCGACCCAGAAGGTCGCCACCAACGGCTGGAGGAACGGATCGCGCGGCAGCGGCAGGGTCAGCCCCTTCTCGAGATGCGACACCGTGCTGGCCATGATCGGTTGCAGGAGCAGGCCCAGCGCCAGCGTCAAGCGCCGCAACGACACCTTGTGGCCGTCGAAGTTGAGCGTCTGCTCGATGCGCAGCAGGCTGTACTCGCGAATGAAGTCCTGATAGGCCGCATGCGCGCTGGAGCCCTGGAAGATGGTCTCGACATGGAAGGGCACGGCTTCGAGGCCGCGCAGGTCGGCCTCGATATCGCGGCTCGCCTCGAGGTCGGTCACACGCCGCGACACCATGTCCCACCACGGTTGCAGCAAGGCTGGCGCGCCGCTCATGAAATCGATGGCCTTTTCGACGTCCAGCGGCACCGCCACCAGGAACGGATAGCGGCGCGACGACTCGTCATGGCTGGGCCGCACATGACCCGCGATGGCCAGGCGGCTGCGCGAGCCAAGGCACACGAAATGCAGCGGCGCCGCATCGTCGTAGATGAGCTTCCAGCGCGGGTCCTTGGACAGGAGTTCCATGCCCTGGGAGAGCCAGTTGTCGAGCACGCGCAGCAATTGCGGGTTGTAGATGCCCTTGACGAAATCGCCGCGCATCGGCAGCTTGCCGAAGTACGACATCTGCTGGGCCTGGAGCGACGGCTGGCTCATGGGGTTGCTCCTGTCGTTGCCGCGCCGCCCGGAGCGGGCGCGAGTGCTGGTGCACCCGGTGCAGAGGCCACGGGGCGGACATCGACTACCGACGCGGGCAACGTGATGCCGCGCAAGCCCTTGCCCTGCGGCGAGTCGGAGCCGCTGGCGCCAGCCTGCGCGCTCTGGATCAGGCGCAGCTTCACCGAGACGGAGGCAGTGCCCTTGCTCCACGTCAACTCGAAACTGTTGTCAGGCAGTTTCTTGCGTTGCGCGGTGGCAAACAGCTTCTCCAGCCCGAAGTTGCCCGGCTCGTTGACCAGTTCGACCGTCGTTCCATCGAAGGTCACGGCGCTGATCTTCGAACCCGGCGTGCCCTGCGCGTTGGGCCAGACGAAGTTGGACCATTGCGGCGGCGTGTTGCGGTAGCGCAGTTGCTGGCCATCGATCTCGATCACGTACTCGGTCAGGCTCGACGCCGGCTGCGGCAGGATCTGGAACAGGGTCTGCGGCTGTGCCGCCGCCGCGCCGCCGGACGCCGCGCCCCCGGCCAGCGGTGCGACCCATTGCGCAAAGCCGCCGACGAATTCCGGGTTCAGGCGCAAGCCTTCGTCGCCCCAGGTGCGCGCAGAAAGCAGATCTCCACGCCGATTGACCAGCGGCCCCATCGCGGTCGCAACGAACTTGCCGATCGCGCCCTCGGGTCCGAAAACCTGCGCAATTTCAGCCGGTGCGGCCTCGATGGTGGAGCGCGCCGCAAACGGGTACTTGGTCGCCAGCGATTGCTGGAACAACTGCTGGACCTGCGCACTCCAGACCTTGTTCAATTCGACCGCGGTCGGCTGGATCGTCACCGAATACGCGCTCAGCAGCGGGCGCACCAGCAAGGGTCGCAGAGCCTGGCGCTGCGACGGGTCCATGCCGGTCAGCATCTGCTCGTCGACGTACTTGAGCGCGTCGGCCAGTTCGGAGCCATTACCGTCGAGCGTCTGCTGCATCAGCTGGCGCGCGCCGGGGCCCGGATCGCCCTGGTTCTTGATCTGGTTGAAGCGCGTCCGCAACTTCGACAACGCGCCCAGATAGCCCTTCAGCAACGAGGTGTTGTCGCGGTCCACGACGATGCGGCCGACGCCCGCGAACTCCTTGCCCACGGGCCCCATCGGGATCTCGACCGGGTTGCTCGCATCGATGTTGACGTTGACGTTCAACTGCGACGGCGTGGCGCGCGAGAACACGCCCTTGACCCATGCCATGGCGCCGGTGCCGGCCTGTTGCAATCCGGCATTGACCACCGACGGGTTGTCCCAGGAGGTCTGGTCGTAGACGGTGGTGAACACCTTGCGAATCGGCGAGTTCTGCGGGTCGCCCAGCACGTTCATCGCGCCGACGGCCTGGTCGAAATTGGCGAGGTCGCGCACGGCGATCCCCTGGAGGAAACGCCTCCACTCCTTCGCGTACTCGAGCTTGTACATGTTGACCAGCGTCTTGCGGATCTGCTCCGGGCTGCCCTCGAGCGTGAGGTCGTCGTTGCTGGCGACGTTCAGCACCCAGTCCTTGTTGGTCGTCTCGCGATTGGCCGCGTCACGTATCGCCTGGTCGACGTATTGCTGCCAGGCCTCGCGGGTGAAGGCGCCCGAGATCGCCGTGCTGCCTGCGATGACCGCCTCGCTCTCCCCTGTGCTGGCGCCGCCGATGATGCGCGACACGGTCATCGGCGCGAAACGGGTCGATGCGCGCGCCTTGATCTCGGCATAGACGCGCTCGCGCGCCGGCATGCCGCGCACCACGTGACGCAGGGCGTCGCGCGTTTGCTCGACCGCCGTGAGATTGATGTCGGTGATCACCGGCCAGTTGTCGTCGCCGACACGGCTGAGGTAGAAGCTGATCGCGCGCTCGGCATCGCGGATGACCTGCTGGCGCGTCATGTCGCCACGGTTGGCCTCGAGCCACACACGCCAGAAGCGGGAGATCTGGTCGGTCAGGTGCGCGGTCTCGACGTGCCGCTTGTCGGCCAGCATGAGGTAGGTCTTCAGGGCGTTGTACGTGTCCTGGACATCGGTGGGCGATGAGCCGGCATACAGGCCGCCGGCATCGGCGCGCGGGGAAGCGTGGGTGGCCACGACGGGCGTCACCGCCGGCGGGGCGCCGTCGGCGAGCGGCACGTTGGGGCGCTTCAGCAACTCCGGGTGGGCGTTGACCTCTTTCAGGAAAGCCTGCAGGTTGTCCGACACCGGCGACAGCATGAGCTGCTTGATGCCGCCGTAGTACTCGGCCAGCAGCTTGTCCTCCAGCGCGTTGCCCTGGTAGAGGCCCAGTGACAACGCCAGCGGTCGGTCGCTGCGGAATTTCTCGAGTTGCTCGATCCGGTCCTGCAGGATGCCGAGGCTCTCGAAGCGTGCCTTGAGCCCGGGTCCGCCAGCCTGCAGCTTCACGACCTTGTCGAGGTCGGCCTGCACGTTCTCGACCAGTTGCCGGTTGCCCAGGTAGGACCAGGTCCAGCCGCCCAGCATGAGGCCGAGCGCGGTGACGAAGCCGAAGAAGACCAGGTATCGCAGGCGCGTCTTCATCGGGCTGGAGAACTGGCGGACTGTCTTCTTGTCGGCGAAGATGACTTTGGAGAACAGGTCGCGCAGGAAGAATCCGTTCTGCGAATAGACCTCCTTCGCCTTGCTCGACGGGTCGGTCAGCCGAAGCCCGAAGCGCGATGCGATGCGCTCGGTCGACAGGCTGCGCAGCGTGCCTTCCTGCAACGCGCTGGTGAAGTAGAAGCCGCGAAACACGGGCTTGTACTGGAACGGATTGCTTTCGAACAGCGTGGACAGGAACGCGCGCAGCGCCGGCTTGGTGGCCGCGAACTCCAGCGGAAAGATCAGCAGTTCAGGCGATGGATTGGTGTTGCGGCGCGTGGCGATGTGCGCCACGCTGATTTCCTTCAAGCCGGTGTAGAGCTCGTCAAAGCGCTCGTCGAACAGCGCGACGGCATCCTGCTTCTCGTCATGCTCGTAGGGCAGCGTCGCACCCCAGACGCGGTCGCGTTCGACCTTGTCGCTGTCGCCGAAAAATTCGGCGAAGCCGGTGATCAGGTCGGCCTTGGTGAACATCACGTAGACCGGCGCGAAGATCTCCAGCCGCTCGGTGAGCTCCTGCACGCGCTCGCGCAGGCTCTTGGCCAGTTCGATCGCGAAGTCGGGGCGGTTGCCGATGAGTTCCGGCACGCTGGCCGTCACGATGATTCCGTTGATCGGCGCCTTGGGCCGGTACTTCTTGAGCAGGTCGAGGAAGCCGAACCATTCCTTGCGGTCTTCCTGGTGCACCGAGTAGCGCCCGGCCGTGTCGAGCACGATGCCTTCGGTGGTGAAGAACCAGTCGCAGTTGCGCGTGCCGCCGATGCCCTGGATGACCGCGTTGCCTTTTTCCGCGAACGGGAACTGCAGGCCTGAATTGAGGATGGCCGTGCTCTTGCCGGCGGCGGGGTTGCCGATGACCATGTACCAGGGCAGTTCGTACAGGGCTTCGTTGCCCGAGACCTGGCCGATCTTGGAGGTCTTGATGGTCTTGACGGCCTCGATCATGCGGGCGCGCAGCACCTCGATCTCGGCCCGTCGCGCGGGGTCGGCGACGGGTGTGACCGGGGCCGTCTCGCCCTGGTGCTCGAGCATGTCGCCGAGCTCCTGGTTGGCCTTGCGCCTGCGCCAGCGGCGGATGAGCCAGACCACCAGCCAGATGCCCAGGGCCACGGAGAACGCGGCCACGGCCCACATCAGCGCGAGTTCGAGTTGTTGCACGCCGAGGAACAGGACCCCGGCGAGCGCCAGGAACCCGGTGACGGACAGCGTGCGCGTGTCCAGCAGGAAACTGAAGAAGCGACTCATGACTCAGGCGGGCCGCGATGCGGCAGCGGTCATGGCGCAGGGCGCTCGGCCGGAATCCGCGCGCATGCCGCGGCGGCTTGATGATGTCGATTGATTGCTGGACGCGGCATCGGAGACGCCGTCGGATCCATCGCCCGGCACGTTGTGCGGTCGATTCATTTTTATCTACTCCCTTGGCTGCCCTGCGCACCGCATTCTTGGCGGCGCGCAACTCACACAATGTCAATCCCGTGGCAGCTTGAAACCTGGCCTGCGGTATTCCACGTGCCCGTAGTCCTTGAACGACCACCGGCCGCCCCAGACAAGCCCGAGCGACTCGGCCACTTCGCCATACAGGCGGTAGCCCTCCATCGCCCACGCATCCTTCTCGGAAATGACGAGCTTGCCATTTCGATAGAACGCGTTGTCTGCTGCCAGACCATACTGATGGTAACTTTGATTTGCCTTCGCTCGCGTCACGTGCTCGCCCAAAGCAGCAAGTTTTGCCTGACGCTCCGGACTTCTGTAGCCCTCGAGCAGCGCCAGGTCGTAGCCGTGCTTGTCCTTCATGACCTTGTAGACGAGCAGCAGGCGCGCGCGAAAATCGGGGTCCAGCACATCCCAATTGCGGCTGCCTTCCCGGGTCAACGGCCGCACCTGCTCCACCTCGGCCGTCGCGAAGACCTCGGGCGGCAAGGCTGGCGGCGGCACCAGTTGCTCGCCTCGAAGCAATGCCTCGACCTTCTCGTCGGTGTCGCGGGCGGCGTCTTCATAGAACACCGTCTTGCCGCTGCGCAGCACCACGCTCAGCAGCACGGGGACGGCCACGACCACCAGCGCGCCGAGCAGCATGAGTCGGCGCCGGACCAGGAACTGCATCGCGCCGGACCCCGCGTGGCCCGCGGCGCGCACCGATGCGGCGGAGGTCTGCGCGGCGCCATGCCGCGCACGACGCCAGCTACTGGTGAAGGACCGCCACGCGCCGCTCACCGCGGCCATGGCTCGCGCCCGCGCAGCCGGCAGAAAAAAAATGGCGGCCGCGGCCACCATCAGTACGAAATAGAAGAAAAGCGCGAATGCGAACAAGCAAAACCGTGAGCGATGCGAAGACACGGGAATTGTAGGTTGGCGAAATCATTGGAAAACCTGCTAATCTGCGACGGCTGTCACCTTGTGCTGAAAAGTACTGGTTCATCAGGGGGAAAACAAATGAGCAATTCAAGCAACAAGGCGTCCACGAGCCGTTGGCCCAGCCTCATGGACTCCGCGCCTTCCTCGCCTTCGGACCCGCGAAATTCCACGGAACCCACCCGCGTGCTGGCCGACCTCGGCGGCCACAAGCCGCCGGGCATTTCGGGCGGCATGATCGCGGTGGCCTGCTGCATTGTCGCGATGGGTATCGGGGCCGGCTTCTGGGCCACGTCGGGCGCACCCAGGACAGTTGCGGCGGCGGCGCCGCCCGCGGTGGTCGCAAGCGCGCCCGCGCCGGTTGTGGCGCCCATCCTATCGACCGCGCCCGCCAGTTCGCCCGCGCCCGTCGCGGCCGAGGCGCCGAAGCCGACAGTCGCGGCCCTCGCGCCGCCGAAGGTCGAAGCAGCGCCCGCTGCGGAAATAAACGTCGCAAAGATCTCCGAAGAGCCCTCGGCCCCGCCCAAGGCCGTTGCGGCCAAGCCCATCGGGGAACACAAGGCGGCCGCACCCGTGGCGGTTGCCGCCAGGGTCAAGGCGCCAAGCGCATCGAAAGCCGGATCCGACAAGCCACGAAAGCTCGCGGCGAGCAAGCCCACTCAGAAAACCGCGTCGGTGAAGCAGCCTCGCCAGCCCGTCAATGTGGTGGCCACGCGGGACAGGGCGCACGCGCCAGGCAAGCCCGGCAGCACGATCGTCACGAGGGCACGCGACGACAAGCGGCGCGAGGCAGGCAGCGCCGCACCCGCCGCCCGGAAGTACACCGATCCGGACACCGACCTGCTGGCGGCCATGTTGCGGCGCAACGGCGGCGGCCCGCAGTAGCCCTCACGGGTTCCTGCCCGACCTCTCTTTCAATTGCCACCACGCACGGGCGCAAAGGCGAGCGGCGCCTCGAGCTGCCCCACCGCCTTCACGAGTTCGGCCAGCGAGCGCACCTCCATCTTTTCCATGACGTGCGCGCGATGGGCCTTGACGGTGCGTTCCGCCGCACCGAGTTCCCAGCCGATCTGCTTGTTGAGCGCGCCATTCACCACCATGTCAAGCACCTGCCGTTCGCGCGGGCTGAGCCTGGAATAGCGGGCTTGCAGCGCGGTCTGGCGCAGTCGCGCGCGGCGGCGCACGGCGTCATCCTCGATCACCTTGGCCACGACCGGCAGTAACGCATCGCTGTCGACCGGCTTGAAGAAGAAATCGGCGGCGCCGGCCTTCATGGCGCGCAAGGTTTCATGCACCGTGGCCTGCGCCGTCACGAAGATGACGGGCAAGGGTTCCGGCTGCGTGGCAATCATTTCCTGCAGGTCCAGCCCGCTCGGTCCAGGCATGTGGATGTCCAGCACAAGGCAACCTGGCGCGTCTCCGATTCCGTCGAGCAACATCTCGCCGACGGAACCGTATTGCGCCGTCCTGTACCCTGCCGCGCAAAGGACCCCGTGAAGCGCACGCCTGAACCTCACGTCATCGTCAATGAGACGTATCAGCGGCGCAGCTTCGCTGTCATCCAACAAGTCGCTCTCGATCATCTCGACCTTCCGCGCCCCATGCGCGTCCATGCAGTCAACTCCCTGACGGCTGTTATGTCGTTGCATGCGGCTATTGAAACTGGCGGGTCGACGCGCGGCAACCTGACTTTTGGTCTAGTTCCGCATGCCGATGCTTCCGAAGAAAGCGGGCGCCATGGGAGCACACCGGCAACCCGCGGACAAGGCTGTTCACAAATATTTTCATATTTGCCGACCAGAACCCAGCAGGTGTCCAGCGGCTTTCTGCGGCGCTTGGAGACCCGGCGCTCCGGCGCAAATGCGTCTCTCAGGCCGGCGCCACGTGTGTCGGGGGGCGCCGCAGAAATCAGCCGCGCAGACCGATCAATCGCAGCGGAAGCTCACCTCGGCGCCGGGCGCCGGCTTGACCTTGGGGTTGGTGAGCCGCATCGGCGCACCGAAATTGCGGCAGTAGGCTTCCGCCTCCCGCAGGGTCGGCGACGTGAAGACGCCATCACCCAGCCGCGTGACGCGAGGCGCAGGACCTGACGCGCAGCCGGCGACGACCGAAACGATGACGAGGGCGAAGAAGCGTGTGGCGAACATCGGGAGCAGCATGACTGCTGTCAGCTTGGAGGAAGTGCGCCACTTTAGCCGCAGTGCCCTGCCGCGACGATGCAGTGTCAGAAGCTGTGGCGCATCCCGAGGTCCATGCCCCGAGAAGACCGGTTGGGCGCGGTGCTGGCGCCGTTGAGCGCGGTGGTCGAGCCACCGCTGTTGTGCACGTACGCGCCAGTGGCGTAGAGCGCGGTGCGCTTCGACAGGTTGTAGACATAGCCGAGCGACAGCTTGCGCGCCGCCGGGTCGCCGGACTCGCGCGTTCCGTAGCTCGAGTACGCCATCTTGAGCTGGTTCAGGCCCACCGGAACGATGGCGCCCAGCACGAAGCCCTTGCGGACAACGGGCAGCACGCTGTCCACCTCGTCGCGGTAGTAGCCGACAGTCATCCTGACGAATTCGAAGTCATAGGCGGCGCCGATATTGAAGACACGGACAGTCCCGAAGTCGGCCGTGGACGCATAGCGGGCTCTCGATCCCGCCACCGCCAGCGCGAAATTGCCGGCGCTGTAACCGAGCCGGGCCGCATACCCCGTGCCGTCGTGCGTTGGCGGCAGGCCCGTGCCGGTCACGTTCTCGCCGAGGAAGTACTGGACTTCGCCGAAGAAACCGTAGAAGTCCGGGGGCAGGAAGTAGCCCACCATGTTGGACGCGCGCGTCGACGTGGGTCCTGCGATCGATTCGACCTGCGGCTCGGTGGTGCCGACGCCGTTGTTGCCGAAGGGGTCCATGTCCTCCCTGTTGCGGTACGAAGCCGTCTTGTCGCGGCCCAGGCGCAACTCACCCCACCAGTCGATCAGGCTCACCGTGGCGCGACGATTGAACGAGATCACGTCAGACGGCGTCGCGCCACCGGGCTGGTTGTTGGTGTTGCCGGCCATGCCCAGCCCGTTGTCGAGCGTGTAGCCCGCCTCGAGCCAGAACCCCGCCGCGAGCCCGCCCCCCAAGTCCTGGACGCCCCGGATTCCGAAGCGCGACGTCGCGTTGCCGCCGCTGTATAGCTGGATGAGACGCGATGTGCTGCCCTCGCCGTAGCCGATCGCTATGTCGGCAACACCGAACAGGGTCACTCCGGTGCGGTCGACGGTCGTCTGGCTCGTCTGCGCGGAGACCGTCAAGCTGGCACCGCCCAGTCCCGAGACAAGAACGCCGAAAACGGCTCGCTTCATCGTCACGCTCGTGGCGCTCAGGCCAGCATGCCCCGCCACGTGCCGCGATGGCCCGCCAACGAGCATCCGTTGCGAGTCATGCGTGCCGCGGCATCGCCAACCAGTGCAGCTTCCGCGAGGAGCGCCTTCATGGTGTCGTCGGGCGCGAAGCGATGGCCGAAGCGCATGCCGATCTGCGCCAGGTGGAAGCGTTCGAGCGGCGTCACCGCGCCGGCCGGCTCCTGCTCGACCAGTTGGCCGAGTTGCTCGAAGTAGCGATAGTCGGCGGGCGCGCTCGTGTCGATGGGGCCATGGGACCGGTTCAGGTACTGCACGGCCGGCACCCCCGATGCCTGCTGCGCCAGCGGATAGATGCGCAGCCCGGCGAAGCGACGGACGGCCCGCAGCGGATCACCATCGACCGGTTGCAGCAGCATCCATACCCCGTAGGTCGGCGAGCGCAGCACGAGGTAGCCCGGCCAGTCGCTTTCCGCGTCCCCCGGCCGGTCGCACTCCGCGTCGCCAGGCGGCAGCACCAGGTACTTCCCGCCCTTGGCCACGGCCCGCCCAATGCGCGCAACGTCACCCACCGGGCGCTGCCACATGTCGTCGAACACGCTCGCGATCCCGGCCGGAACGTCGATCACGATGGGGCCGTTGCGGAGGTTCAGGAAACTGCACACCTGCACTCTTTCGCGGACGCCGGACGTCGATTCTCCAGCGCCCTCCTGCAGGGTCTTCCAGATGACGACCTGGCAGGTCTGGCGGATGCCCGAGTTGGCCAGTCCCTGCCTGAAGCGGAACATGGCGACCGCTTCGGCGTTGTGCTGGTAGATGTCGACGGCGCGGCTGAAGGTCAGCATCTGCGCCAGGTGCTCGGCCGATTCGACGGTGGGGTGGCCATTGTTGAAGGTCAGGGCGCCGTAGCGCGTGTTGAAGGTTCCGTTGTCGATGCAGCGGTCGGGCGGGCGCTCGCTTCGAATCATCATGGTGGCATAGTTCTACTTCTTCCCGCGCAAATTTCCAGTCGTCTGATGGGGATGCTGCACCTGCACCTTGGTGCAATCCGCGGCACAAGTGCAACGGCTGCGCGACACTTCACCCCTCGCCCGAAGTACCGGAGGTGTGCGTTGACCCACGATGCAGAACAAGCCAGGCTCGATGAGGCGCGCATGAAGCGCGCGGACTGGAAGAAATGGGGACCGTACCTCAGCGAACGCCAGTGGGGCACCGTGCGCGAGGACTACAGCGACAACGGCGACGCCTGGAACTACTTCACCCACGACCACGCCCGCTCCCGCGCCTACCGCTGGGGAGAGGACGGCCTCGGCGGCATCAGCGACGACCACCAGGTGCTGTGCTTCGCGCTCGCGCTATGGAACGGCCAGGACCCGATCCTCAAGGAGCGCGCCTTCGGCCTGGCGAACGAGGAAGGCAACCACGGCGAGGACGTGAAGGAGTGCTACTTCTACATCGACTCGACGCCGACGCACTCGTACATGAAGTACCTGTACAAGTACCCGCAGGCGGCCTATCCGTACCTCGACCTGATCCAGACGAATCGCCAGCGGGGCAGGCTGCAACCCGAGTACGAGTTGCTCGACACCGGCGTGTTCGACGGCAACCGCTACTTCGACGTCTTCGTCGAATATGCCAAGGCGGGGCCCGAGGACGTCCTGGTGCGCATCACCGCGGTCAACCGCGGCCCCGATGCCGCGCCGCTGCATGTGCTGCCGACGCTCTGGTACCGCAACACCTGGGCGGCCCCTGGCGGCGGCACCCAGCCCGTGGTGGAGAAGATCGACCTGCACGGCCCCGCGGCGATATACGCGCATCACACCGATCCGTTGTTTCGGGAGTCGCTGTCCGACTACTACCTGAGCTGCGATACGGACGCTCCGTTGCTGTTCACCGGGAACGAGACCAACAACGCGCGCCTGTTCGGCACGCAGAACGCAACGCCCTATGTGAAGGACGCGTTCCACGACTTCGTGGTGCATGGCAACGCCAACGCGGTGAACCCGGCGCAGCAGGGCACCAAGGCCGCCGCGCACCACGCGATGACGCTGGCCGCGGGCGAGACCCGCGTGATCCGCCTGCGCCTGAGCACGCGCAAACCCGATGCCTCGACCTTCGCCGACTTCGATGCCGTGTTCGCCGAGCGCCTGGCCGAGGCCGATGCGTTCTACGACGTCGTCACGCCGCCCGCCGTGCGCGCCGACCCGGACCGCGCGAACGTCATGCGGCAGGCGCTGGCCGGCATGCTGTGGTCCAAGCAGTACTTCTACTACGACGTCGGCCTGTGGCTCGACGAGCACGGCGCGGGCTCTGACGTACCACAGGCGCGACGGCGCCTGGGCGTGCGCAACATCGACTGGGGCCACATGTTCAACGACGACATCATCTCGATGCCGGACAAGTGGGAGTATCCGTGGTACGCCGCGTGGGACCTGGCCTTCCACATGATCCCGCTCGGCATGGTCGACCCCGAGTTCGCCAAGCAGCAACTCGGCCTGATGCTTCGCAACGATTACCTGCATCCCAACGGCCAGTTGCCGGCCTACGAATGGAACTTCGGCGACGTGAATCCACCGGTACACGCCTGGGCGACGATGCAGCTCTACCTCGTCGACAAGGAGCATCGAGACGACGACGGCGACATCGAGTTCCTGAAGTACGCCTTCTCGAAACTGCTGGTCAACTTCACCTGGTGGGTCAATCGCAAGGACCGCACCGGCGCCAACGTGTTCGAGGGCGGCTTCCTCGGGCTCGACAACATCGGCGTGTTCGACCGCTCCAAGCCGCTGCCCACCGGCGGCTACCTCGACCAGGCCGACGGCACCGCGTGGATGGTGTTCTTCAGCCAGCAGATGTTGCGCATTGCCGGCGAGCTGGCGGTGCATGAGCCGCTGTACGAGGAGTTCGTCGAGAAGTTCTACCACCACACCCTGTCGATCGCCGGCGCGATGGACCGCGTGGGCGAGTGCAACGACGAGATGTGGGACGAGGAAGACGGCTTCTTCTATGACGTGCTGCGGTTGCCGGACGGCAACGCCCAGCGGCTGAAGGTGCGCTCGATCGTCGGGCTGCTGCCGCTGGCCGCCGTCGCGATCTTCGAGGAAGGCACGCTCGAAAAGCTGCCCAACTTCCGCAAGCGCGCCGCCGAGTACCTGATGCGCCATCCCGAGCTGCGGGGCAGCATGCACCTGCCCGACCGGCCCGGCGTGGCAGGGCGCCGCATGCTGGCGATCGTCGACGAGAGGAAGATGCGGCGGCTTTTGTCGCGCATGCTCGACGAGTCCGAATTCCTCAGCCCGCACGGCATTCGCGGGCTGTCGCGCCAACACCTGGAACACCCCTACGTGTTCGAGCATGCCGGCGGGCAGTACCGCGTGGGCTATGTGCCGGGCGACTCCGACTCCGGCATGTTCGGCGGCAATTCCAACTGGCGAGGCCCGGTGTGGATGCCGATCAACTTCCTGCTCATCACGGCGCTGCTGCGCCTGTATGCGTACTACGGCGACGACTTCACCGTGGAATGCCCGACCGGCTCCGGCCAGATGATGACGCTGATGGAAGTGGCGCACGAACTGGGCGAGCGCATCACCCGCCTGTTCCTGCGCGACGCCTCCGGCGCGCGGCCGGCGAACGGCAGCGCGCACAAGTTCAGGGACGATCCGCACTGGCGCGACCTTGTGCTGTTCCACGAGTACTTCCACGGCGACACCGGCGCGGGCGTGGGCGCCAGCCACCAGACGGGCTGGACCGGATGCGTGGCTCGCATCATCCAGACCAATGCCGTGCTGACCCCCGACATGCTGACTTCGACTGGTGCGGAGGCTAAGGTGATGGACGCGCTGCAAACGGGCCGCACGCGGCCGCCCCCTTGAGCCGTCAGCGATTCTCGAGCCGGTTGTAGTCGAGCACACCTGCTTCCAGGGGCTGCGTCTTGCGATAGCGCGCGAGCACGTCGTCGCTGACGGCCCAGAACGCCGGATTGGTGCGACGTACGGCCCAGCGTTGCGAGAAGACGGTGTAGTCCCTCTCCGAGCGCAATTGGCGTATCGCATCGGCCAGCGCGGGAATCTGCGCGACATCAAGGCGGTAGAACGCATTCGGATAGCTGCCGACGATGCCGGGCACGACAGTGAGGGTGTCCTCCTCGGGCCGCAGCTCCCGCTTC
The DNA here is from genome assembly GCF_018449755.1 of Variovorax sp. dw_954. Classification (NCBI taxonomy): domain Bacteria; kingdom Pseudomonadati; phylum Pseudomonadota; class Betaproteobacteria; order Burkholderiales; family Comamonadaceae; genus Variovorax; species Variovorax sp. dw_954. Next base: position 87,839 of record NZ_JAAVVD010000015.1, read on the forward strand.
TCGCCGACCAGGTGCGAGACGCTGGCATGCCCGGTGTCGCGCAGCAGCGTGAAGGTACTGGTTGCGCCGTCGGGCGTGTCGATGACGAGCAACGCCACTTCGGGCAGCCACTGCAAGGACGTGCCGCTGATGGCGGCGAGGTCGCGCAGCGGCGCACGCAGAGCGGGGGGCGCGTTAAGCGCAAGGTCGAGGCGTGTGTCCAGCACCGGCGCGAGCCGCGTCTTCATCTGTTCCATCAGCTCGCGCCTTGCATCCGAGGTCTTGTAGCGCACATCGCTCTCGGAGCGCAGCGTGGTGCCCTTGCCGCCGTAGACCTGCTCGCGCGTGCTCCGGCTGTCGCCGCGGTACCAGGCGTCGCGCGTGGGGATGCGCTGCGCGCGCGGCAGCAGCGCGATGAAGTTGAACTCGCCCTCCATCCGGAGGAAGTCCATGTACATCCGCGAGTTGAGCTGGTGCCCGACGTTGCCGTAGACGTCGTAATCGGCCACCAGCAGGTAGTGGATGCGCTCCAGCAACGGATAGCCGATGACCCAGGCGGTGCGCGGCGTATCGCCCACCATGCCCTTGACGACGCTCGCGCTGTCGTAGTGGCGGAAGATCGTGAGCGCCGCGTTGTCGTTGCGGCCGTCGCCATCCCAGACCAGGTTGAGGCCAAGCTTCACCCGTTTCTCGAACACGCCGGTCAGGAGTTTGGACCGGGACTCGAGGTATTTGTTTTCCAGGCGGGCGTACTGCACCCACGGCACCAGCAGGTCCGTGTTGCTGCTGCCCGTGGGCAGTCGCAGCAGGTTGGCATCGCGCGCCAGTGCTGCGGACAGCGGTTTGTCGAAGCGTTCATCCGGCGCAAGGAACACCACCCAGAAGCGGTCGCGGATCACGTCGAGCGCCATCTGGCCACGGCAGACCGGGCCTTTGATGAAGCCCATGATGGTGAACTCCGCCTCCTCGAGCATGAAGCGGTAGCGCGCATTCACCGGCAGCGCCGCGAAGGTCGAGAACGGGTTGGCTGCATCCTGCGCGCTGTAGCCAGGCAGGCTTGTCACGGCATAAGGCGGATCGAGGAACATCTCGCGCCAACGGGCCATGCGCTGCGCCGACAGCACATACGGCATGTGCGTCTTGGCGACGATGGTCTCGCGCTCGGGGACCATGCGGTAGTAGACGCGGTCCACGCCGGGGCTGTCGACAGGCCGCCGGCTCGCGATGACACGCACCGGCTGGCCCGGCGGCGTGGCCGAGCGCACCAGCTTGAAGAACTGCCGCTGCGGGTCGTCGTCGAAGTACAGGTGCGCGAGGAACAGGTGCTCGTAGGCGTAGCGGCTGAACAGCTGCGCCTTGAGCGAATCGCCGTTGAGGAACTGCTCCCACTGCGCGACGCGTTGCATGGCCAGCGCGGTCGGTGCGGATGGCGCGACCGCGGGTGCGCCCTCCGCCAGCCAGCGCGTCAGCGTGTCGTTCTCGGTCGTGCTGAGGGCGGGCAGGCCGAAGGGCATCCCGGCCATCGGCGTGTTGCGCTCGTAACGGTCGATTTCCTCGCCGGCCGGGCACGATGCGGCACGCTCCAGCGAGAAATCCAGCCCGCCGCCAACGACGCCTTCGGTGGGCCCTGGGTGAGCCTGCTTCAGCGCCAGCAGGCGGTGCATGAGCCCGGCTGTCCGGTTGGCTTCCGGCGTCTGGACCGCGTGCTCGTTCAACACGGCGAAGAAATCGAGCGCACGCCATTCCGAAGTCTTGTCGGCATCGACATACATGCGCGAGGGCTGCGCGGCGCGCAATCGCGTGGCGTCATACACCGGCGTCTTGCTGGCGCCGCGGGCAAGCCCGTCCCAACTCGTGGCCTTGAACTGGCACGGCGCGTCGTTGCAGGCATGGCACACGACGCAGCGACGGTCGAGGATGGGCTGGATCACCTGCGCGTAGGAGGCCGATGCGGGCCCGGCAGGCGGCGTGTCGAAGCGCGTCGGGTCGGCGGGGCCGAACAGCTTGTCGAAGCCGGACCCGGCAACGACCGCGCAGCCAGCGACCAACAGGATGACGATCAGCCACAGGATCCGTTTGCTCGGCACGAGGTTGCTCCTGACGAAATGTTGCTCGCGGCAATTCTCACCCAGGTGATTTGAAGCGGCGCCAACCTGGCTTGCTTGTAGGAGGGTTGCCAAAAATGCCGGGTCCATGCAAGTCGCGGGACAGGCCATGGTTGGCCCCGCGGCGACAGGGGCCGCTTGGATCGGGCCCGGGATGGCATCGACAATGGCACTTCATGCAAGCCCCAACCTCCGCCATCAACTCGCCAGCTCCCCAAACCCCATCGACGCCGCGCCCGATACGCGCCGCAGCCACGCTCCTCGTGCTGCGCGACGGCCGCGACGGTCTCGAGGTCCTGCTCCTGCGCCGCGCTGAAAAAGCCAACGACCAGAACAGCGGCGCCAGCGTGTTTCCGGGCGGCATGCTCGACGCGCACGACCGCAGCCTGCATGGCCACTGCACCGGCCTGGACGACACGACGGCGAGCGCACGTCTTTCGGTGAGCGCGGGCGGGCTCGACTACTACGCCGCCGCCGTCCGCGAGTGCTTCGAAGAGGCCGGCGTGCTCTTCGCGAGCGATGCCAGCGGCAAGTCGATCGATCTGGCGGCGCTCCCCGCGCAGGAGCTCGACGCCATGCGCCATGCCGCGGCGCAAGGCACGGATGCGCTGCTGGCGCTGTGCGACCAAAGGGGCTGGCGCCTGGCCGTCGATCGCCTGGCCTATTTCGCCCATTGGCTCACGCCGCCCGGCATGCCGCGCCGATTCGACACCCGCTTCTTCGCGGCACTGATGCCGCCAGCGCAGGTGGTCAGCGAGGACGGTCTCGAAACCGTCGAGCACATGTGGCTGCGGCCAGCCGATGCGCTGGCCCCGGCGCGTGGTCTCAAGCTGATGAACGTGACGCGTCGCATCCTGCAGCAACTGGACGCATTCGGCAGTGCCGGGGATTGTCTGGCCCATGCGCGTTCGCTGCAGCAGATACCCCTCAACATGCCGCGACTCGCACAAGGCCCGCAAGGCCAGCGGGCAGTGAACATCGAGGAGCCGGCATACGAGGAATTGGGCCACGTCGATCCAGACGGCCAATGCACCGGGCGCTACGCGCTGGAGGCGGGCCTTGCGATGCGGCTCTCGCCCCAGGTCTGGCGCGTGACGGACAGCGCGGATGGCACGCCGACGGCACCTGGCCTGAACAGCTACTTCATCGGCGAGGCGGGTGGCGACTGCGCACTGATCGACCCGATGCCCGCGGGATCCGCGCACTTCGCCGCGCTGCGTAGTGCAGCACCCGGGCCGGTCCGCTGGATTCTTTCGACAGGACCGCGCGGGAGCCTGGATGCGGCGACAGTCGAAGGCCTGCGGGCGGCATGGCCCGAGGCCCGCCCGCTGCAAGCTTCAACGGACGAAGTGCTGAAGGTGGGCGGCACGACGATCCGTGCGGTGGTCGACGCCGAGGACGCCGACGCGCTCGCTTTCCTGCTTGTCGAAGAGCGACTGCTCTTCACCGGCAGCGGCGCCACGGTGCCTGCGCACATGCGCGATTCCGTCGACTGGATCGTGCCGGCCCAGGGCTTCATGCGCAGGCGCGCGCGCTGAGCGTGCGGTCTGCGGCTTGTCGCCGAAGAGCGCGCCTACGCCCCCAGCAGATGCAGCACGAGTTCCCGCCGATGCGGGCGCGTCCGGTGTTCCCAGAGATAGATGCCTTGCCAGGTCCCAAGCGCCAGCCGGCCACCGTATAGCGGAATCGACAGTTGCACGGCCGTCAGCGCCGCACGCACATGCGCCGGCATGTCGTCAGCGCCTTCGTCCCGGTGACGGAACAACGGATCGCCGTCGGGAGCCAGGCGCGCAAAGAATCGATCGAGGTCGCCTCGCACATCAGGGTCCGCGTTTTCCTGGATCACCAGGCTCGCCGAGGTGTGCCTGACGAAAACCGTCAGCAATCCTTCTGCCAGCCCCGCCTTGGCCACCCAGTCAGCCACCTCCGGGGTGACCTCCAGCAGCCCACGACCGCGCGTCTGGAAGATCAACGACGTGGTGAACTGCTGGATCATCCCGCCTCAGGACACGTTGGCCAACTGCGCACGCAGCGGCAACTGCCGGATTCGCTTGCCGGTCGCTGCCGCGATCGCGTTCATCAGCGCCGGCGCGATCACCGGCACCCCCGGCTCACCCACGCCGCCCAGGGGCACGTCATAGCTCGAGGGCATGATGTGCACGACGATCTTCTTCGGCGCCAGGTTCATGCGCATCACCTCGTACTGGTGGAAGTTGTCCTGCTCGGCGCGGCCGTTCTTGAAGGTGATCTCGCTGACCACCGCCTGGCTCAGCCCCATCACGCAAGCGCCCTCGATCTGCGAGCGCACGCGGTCGGGGTTGACCGTCGGGCCGCAGTCCACCGCCACATCGATGCGCGGAATCAGGATGTCGCCCGACGGGTCGACGCTCACCTCCACGACCGCGGCAACATAGGTGACGAAGCTGTAGTGCGCCGCGAGGCCCAGCCCCTGGCCGTTGCCCATCTTGCGGCCCCATTGCGCTTCCTTCGTCGCGCGTTCGATCACCCCGCGCAGCCGGCCCACGTTGATCGGGTAGCGCTCGGGCGACTCGCCATGGTTCCAGCCGTCGCTGATCTTGGTCGGATCGATCAACCGGTTCGGCCCCAGCAACTCGATCAGCAAGTCGCGATGGTCCTTGCCCTGCGCCTGCGCAATCTCGGCGATGAACGACTGCGACGCGAACGCATGCTGGATGTTGTTGACTGAACGCAGCCAGCCAATGCGCGCATGCGCGGTCGCCTCGGGGTTCTCGATGCGGATGTTCGGAATCGCGTACGGCAGACCGGCCAGGCCCAGCCCCAGTTCGAATGGCGCCAGCGTCTTCGGGTCCGGCGCGAAGATCGACGCAATCGTCGGTTCTGCCGTGCGGTGCAACCAGGCCGTGACCTTGCCGTTGGCGTCCAGGCCCGCTTCCAGGTGCTGCGCGCAGACCGTGTGGAAGTAGTCGTGGTGCAAGTCGTCCTCACGCGTCCAAGTGAGTTTGACTGGCTGGCCGCCCATCTCTTTCGACGTCAAGGCGGCCTCGACCACGAAGTCCTGCTTCGACTTCCGCCCGAAGCCGCCGCCCAGCAGCGTCACGTTGACTTTGACCTTGTCCGCAGGCAGGTCCAGCCGTTTCGCGACGCGGTCATGCGCGGCCTGGGGCGACTGCGTGCAGGCCCAGACCTCGCAGGCGCCATTGACGATGCGTGCAGTCGCAGCCGGGCACTCCATCGACGCGTGCGCGAAATGCGGCACGTAGTAGTTGGCCTCGATCTTCTTCGTCGCCTTGGACAGCGCAGCGTAGGTGTCGCCTTCGTTGCGGACTTCCTTGCCGCCGGTCTTCAGCACGGCCTGCTCGAGTTCGGCCCTGAAAGCGGGCGAGTTGTAGCTCGCGTGCGCGCCGTCATCCCATTCGATCTTGAGCATGCGACGGCCCTTGATCGCGGCCCAGGTGTCGTTGCCGACCACGACGATGCCGCCGACGGGCTGGAACTCCGAGGGCGGCGGCGTGCCTTCCATCGCAAAGACCTTGATCACGCCGGGCACCTTCATCGCCTCGGTGGCATCGAAGCTCTTGACCTTGCCGCCGAGCACTGGTGGGCGCGCGATCACCGCGTACAGCATGCCCGGCAGGCGGGTGTCGATGCCGTACCAGGTCTTGCCGGTCGCGATCGCCTGCCCGTCGGTCAGGAAAGTGTCCTCCTTGCCGATGTAGCGGTACTGGCTCGGGTCCTTCAGCTTGACCGAGGCGGGTTCCGGCACATCCAGCTTCGCGGCAGCGAGCGCAAGGGCGCCATAGCCGAGCTTGCGACCGCTGGGCTTGTGCACGACTTCGTGGTTCCTGGCCTGCACCGAGTCGAGCGGCACCTTCCATTGCGCGGCCGCGGCCTGTTCGAGCATCACGCGGGCACTCGCACCGCACCGGCGCATCGGGTCGAACCAGTGGCGCGTGCTGCGCGAGCCGTCGGTGTCCTGGTTGCCGTATTTGGCCTCGTCGCCCGGCGCCTGCACCACGCGCACCCGCTTCCAGTCGGCCTCCAGCTCATCGGCCACGATCTTGGGGATGCTGGTGCGCACGCCCTGCCCCATCTCGGAGCGGTTGACGACGATGCTGACGGTGCCGTCAGGCGCGATCGAAACGAAGATCCTGGGGCTGTCGCGCAGGCCTTCCGGCATGCCGTCGCCGCCGTACTTCACGGGCGCATCGGCCGCGGCGCCAATGGCGGGAAGGCCGACGTACAGTACGAGGCCCGTCAACGGCGCAGCCTGGAGGAAGCGGCGGCGGCTGGTGCCCGCCGAGGGCGCCGACGCAGCCATCGAAGCGCCGGAAGCAAGGTAGTCGGCAAGCGAATGGGGTTGGCGGCGCGCGTTCATGCTGCATCTCCCATGCCGGCAGCGGACTTGATGGCCGCTCGGATCCGGGTGTAGGTGCCACAGCGGCAGATGTTGCCGCTCATGGCCTGGTCGATGTCGGCGTCGCTGGGCCTGGGGTTGGTCTGCAGCAGCGCAGTGGCGCTCATGATCTGGCCCGACTGGCAGTAGCCGCATTGCGCCACGCCGACTTTCATCCACGCGGTCTGCACGGCTTTGCCCGCCTGGCTGGCGCCGACGCCCTCGATCGTCGTGATCTTCTTGCCCACCGCCGTGGACAGCGGCGTCTGGCAGGCGCGCACCGGCGCGCCGTTGAGATGCACGGTGCATGCGCCGCACAGTGCCATGCCGCAGCCGAACTTGGTGCCGGTCAGGCCGACATGGTCCCGCAAGACCCAGAGCAAAGGGGTGTCATCCGGCGCCGCGACGGTGGTCGCCTTGCCATTGATAGTCAACGTGGTCATCGTGATGTGCTTCCAAGGTGGGTGGAAATCACCAAGCCGTTGATCTTTGCTCGCCGAACTCAGCCTCGCCACGCTGTGCCGTCTACCGGTGCGGGCCGAGGCAGGCACGCACTGTCGACGGCCCTGGCATCGAGCGCGCTTGGCGCTCCGCACGATTGTGCTGCCGCGGCCTGGCAAGCACAACTACCTCGAAGACGGGACTCAGGGCGCCATCGGTTCGATGGCTTGCCGCTTTGCGTCGAAGACCTTGACCTCCGCGTCGATCTCGAAGCGTGTCAGGTCCTCGCCAATTACAAGGGGGCCGTCGTAGGTCGTTCGTGTACGCGCCAGCACTTCGGTCGGCGGCACGTCCAGCGGCGCGTTCGCCCTGAACACGATGATGTGCGTGAAAGCGGCCACCTTGGGTCGTGCCATCGAGAAGATGCGGCCCGCCTCTTCCGGCGTGGTGTGGTGTGCCGCGATCTCCTTGAAGCGCGGGTAGGCCTTCAACAGGCCGGGATCGATGTCCGCCACCTCATGGATCAGCAGGTCCGCGCCCTTGGCCTGGGCAGCGATGCGCTCGTCGTAGGTGGTGTCGCTGGAGATCACGACCTTCTTGCCCTCGTACTCGATCCTGTAGCCGAAGTTGTGTTCGATGAGGTCGCCATGATGTGTAGCAAAGGCGGTGACCTTGACGCCGTTGCGCTCGTAGACCACGCCCGCCCCGATGTCGTGGGCGTCGAAGGCGATGCCCGCCGGCGGCAGCTTCTCGTCGGCGATGCGCGTCCGGATGTCCTCGGCAAAGGCGGCCGTGAGGTTCCGGGTCATGGCCTCGGTGCCTTTGGGTCCGTAGATGACCATCGGCGTGGTACGCGAACCGAAGGGCGTGGGCAGCCAGCCGGTCAACCACAGGTCGGGCAAACCCACCAGGTGATCCGAATGAAAGTGTGTGATGAAGCTGGCCGTGACGTCCTTGAACGGGATGTTCAGTTGCGCGAGCCGGATGCTGACGCCGCGCCCGAGGTCGAACACCAGCTTCTCCTTGCCGGCTTCGACCAGGATCGACTGGCTGAAGCGCACGTTGCTGGGCACGGGACTGCCGGTGCCGAGCAGCGTGACGTTGAGGGGTGCGGCTTGCGCAGTGACAGCGGCGCATGCGAAGGCGAGCGCGCCGAGGGCGCGACGGGCGAGGGAGAGGCTGTTCATTTGAACCATCGATTTAGTTGGGTGCTTTGCCCGGCCGCTGGTGTTGGCCCGGTCGGGTGGCAGAGTGAAGCGAAACCGGGGGGCGCGTCAGGCCTTTCCAGGCGCGGTTTCCTTGAGCGACAGCGCCACGAAGAACCCGATCACCAATGCCACGGCTGCCAGATGCATGATGTATTGAATGCCGAAGTGCTGGGCCACATAGCCCGCGATCACCGGCGCAATGCCACCCCCGAAGATCTCGCCCGTCCCCACCACGATGCCCGACGCCGTAGACATCAGCTTCGCCGGCACCGACTCGGCACTCAGCGGGCCGACCGTCAGGCAGATCATGCTGAAGATGAAGAACAGCGTGACGAACAACCATGCGAACAGGCCATAGGGCTGCGCACCGGTGTGCATGAGGAAGTACAGTCCGATGCCCGCGCCGATGACCGAGATGATCATCACCGGCTTGCGGCCGATGCGGTCCGACAGCGCAGGCATCACCAGCGTGCCCATCGTGCCGCCGAAGCCGATCGCCGAAAGCACCAGCCCCATCTGCTCCAGCGACAGGTGCAGGTAGTCGATCAGGTAGCTGGGCAGCAGCGCGCTCAACACGACCAGGTTCGTCAGCCAGCACAGCATGCCGATCATGTTGAGCGGTACGTTGCGATACCGGAACACGTCGGACCACTTGTGCGGCAATGCGTCATGCGTCGACGTGTGCGTCGCGGCGACGGCAGCCGGCGTGTTGCGCAGCGTGCGATACAGCAGGTACGCAATGAGAAGCCCCGGGATCGACACCATCGCGAAGATCCAGTGCCATTCGACCACCTTGAGCAGTTGCGTCACCAGGATCGGCGCGATGCCCAACCCGAACAGCGGCAGCGCCGCCTGCTGGATGCCGATGTTCATGCCCTGCCGCGAAGGCTTCGACGCATCCAGCGTCGCGACGATGCTCGACGGCGTGTACGCGCCCTCCGCAAAGCCGATCAACGCACGGATGAACATCAGGCTCATCACGCCGGTCGCGAGCCCGCTGAAGCCGGCCAACAGCGAGAACACGATGATCGCGGGAATGATCACCTTGCGATGCCCGAGGCGGTCCGACAGGTTGCCCATGAACAGCGCAGCCACGCCCCAGGCAATGGCCAGCACGCCGGTCACCTGGCCGAGTTGCTGGTAGTTCAACCCCAGGTCTTTCGCGATGACCGGGAACAGCGGCAGGATCATGAAGCGGTCGATGCCGACCAGGCCGAAGCCCAGGCACAGCAACGCAACGGCTTTCCATTCATAGCTGACGTCCCGGCGTGATGAGGTCGGCAGGACGCCCGGGTGGGCGGCGGTGTGGATGTTCATGGTGCTTGTCTCCAGTTGTCTTCGTGCTTGCTCAGGCGGCGAGCGCTTGCGGTTCTTGTGCGGAAGCGATCTTCACGCCATGGAGCTGCAGGTCGGCCGCGAGGTCGTCGACCAGCGCGTCGAGGTCGGACGCATCGACGGCGGCGCCGTAGAGGTAGAAGTCGGGCCGCACCAGCATCGTCTCGACGCCATGGCGTTCCATCCAGGGGATGAACTTCGCGTCCACATCCGTCAGTGCGCCGGCGGTGTCCCGTGCCGCGACCGTGACGCGATGCGCGCCGAGCGCATCCAGGAAAACCCGCTGCGACGCGCCGAGTCGCGACAGCGCGCCAGCATTGCGCGACACCAGCACGAAGCCCAGCCCGACGACGTCGTCGAAGCGACCGGTGCGGCTGCCCGAGCGCACGATGCCGTGCGGGCACAGCAAGCCGGCCGGCGACTGCACCGCGCCGTCCTGGCCCCGGCGCAGGATGCCGTCGGTCAGGCTCGGGAACGGCGGTGGCGGCGGCACTTCGCCAGCGAAGAAGGCGCGGTCGCGCTCGGCGGCCGCTGCGGGGTCGGGGATGCAGATGATCTTGCCGAGGAACATCGACAGGTCGATCACGTCGCTCACATGCGGGCGGCGCTCGGGCTGGTAGGTGTCGAGCAGCGAATCGTCAGCCCTGCCCTTCAGGATCAGGTCGAGCTTCCACGCGAGGTTCCAGTCGTCGCGCAGGCCGGCGCACATGCCCTGGCCCATGAAGGGCGGCATCACGTGCGCGGCGTCGCCGGCGATCAGCATGCGGCCCTTGCGCCAGGTGTTGGCCAGCAGCGAGCGGAAGGTGTAGACCTTGTGCCGCACGATGGTGGCTTGGTCGCGCCTGACCCACGGTTCGAGCAGGTCCCAGGCAACGTGTTCGTGTTCCAGCTCGGCGGCCGTCTCGTGCGGCAGGCGCATGAACTCCCAGCGGCGGAAGTAGCGGCCGTCCTTGACGCCGGCCGGCACGATGGTGGTCGGGCGGACCGGGTTGCAGTACTGGGCGGCCGGCGGGATGTCGAGGGTGACGCCTTCGTTCGGCAGCACGTCGATCACGAGCCAGTCGGCTTCGAAGCCGCGGTCTTCCTGGGTCGAGCCGATGGCCTGGCGCACCAGGCTGTTGGCACCGTCGGCGCCGATCAAGTACTTGCAGCGCACGGTGCGCGTTTCACCTGATTCGGTGTCGCGCACCACGAGCTGCGCATAGTCCGCCGTCTGCGTCGCCTCGATGGCTTCCCAGCCCAGGTTGAGCGTGACTTCGGGGCGCGCCTGCACGACTTCCTCGAACATCTTCTCCAGCGTCGGCTGGTGCACGAAGTTCACCTCGGGGCCGCCTGAGATCGATTCGGATTGCCAGTCGATCGAGAGCAGTTCCTTCCACTCGGCGTTGAACCACTTGTAGTGCGGGCCGGCATGGCTCACGGCGGGCAATTGCTCGCTCATGCCCAGCGCCGAAAGCACCCTGTACAGCTCATGGTCGATGCACACCGCACGCGGCAGTGCATAGCGCTCGCGCCAGCGTTCGAAGATAGCTACCTTATGGCCTTGCCGCGCGAGCGACAGGGCCATGATCTCGCTGACTGGGCCGTAGCCGATCTGCACGACGTCGTAGAAGGGAATGTTGCTGCTGTTCATGACGAGTCTCCTTGCGGCGGTGCGGCTCAGCGCGCGGCCAGTTCGTGGTTGACGATGAAATCCTCGGGAAGCGATGGGCCCCAGACGTAGAGCGAGTCCTCGCCAGGGTGGTCGGCGGCGGGCCAGGTGTTGCCGGGCTCGACAAAGTCGATGTCGAACGAATACTCCGCATAGCTGCCCCACGGGTCGCGCACGTAGCGGAAGTAGTTGGAGCCGAGCACGTGGCGGCCGACGCCCCAGCCCTTCTCGTAGCCAGCCTCTGCCATCTGTTGCGTGCCCTGGCCGACCTCGTCGATGGACGGCACGCACCAACTGCTGTGATGCAGTCCGCCACCGTTCGACAGCGCCAGTGCGATCAGGTGGTGGTCGCTGCCATGCGGCGTGTGCAGGAAGGCGATGACCGAGCCCGACTTGTCGGAGAGGCGCAGGCCCAGCACGTCTTCGTAGAAGGCGCGCGCCGCATCGACGTTGGCGCTGAACAGCAGGATGTGGGAGAGGTACAACGGCCGCGCCGCCTTGGCCTTGCTGCGACTTGGCGACCGGCCGGCGTTGGCGTTCTCCGGCGGGAACTCGCGCGGTGCCGGTTGCGACGGCGACGACTTTTCGGCGACACGCAATTGCAGCGGCATCGCGTCCGGCCCTTCGATCCAGATGCCGCCTGCATCGGCACGCGCAGGCGGCGCAATGGCCGGGATGCCCCTGGCCGCCAGGTGTTGCTGGAAGCGCGCCTCGTCTCTTGCGTGGATCCCCAGGCTGACCCATTCCAGCCGCTTGGCGTCGCCGCCCTTCAACGCGCGGGCCCAGCGGTGCGGATGGCCGAAGGTGTAGAGCGCCAGCGCGTCGCCTTCGTCGCGCACATCGAGTCCGAAGGCCGTGTAGAAGTGGCGCGCCTGTTCCAGGTCCGGCACGCTGTAGACGAACTCGTCGACGGAGTGCACCGCCAGGAAGTCCTTGTCGTCGTGATGGCTTGTCGTTGCAGTCATTCGTTGTCTCCTTGTTGACTTTTGGCGCGGGCAAAGCTCCGCCTGCGGCGCGCTGCATTTCGTGCAACGCGGCCTTTTCTTGAAAGGGTTCAGCGGCTGGGGCGGACGGTCAGATGACCCGTTGACGCTGCGTGCCCAGCACGCCCGCGCTCAGCGTCATGACGTCGCCGCGCTTCAGGAACTGCGGGCTTGGCTTCATGCCCAAGCCGACGCCCTGCGGGGTGCCGGTGATGACCACGTCGCCGGGCAGCAGGGTCATGAACTGGCTCAGGTAGGACACCACTTCCGCCACCGGAAAGATCATGTCGGCCGTGTTGCTCTGCTGCTTCACTTCACCGTTGACAGCCAGTTCGAGCGGAATGTTCTGCGGGTCAGGCAGCTCATCGGTGGTCACCAGCCACGGACCGATCGGGCCGAAGCCGTCGAAGCTCTTGCCCTTGCCCCACTGGCCGTTGCGCTTGATCTGCCAGTCGCGCTCCGACACGTCGTTGGCCAGGCAGTAGCCGGCCACGTGCTTCAGCGCATCGGCCACCGGCACCTTCCTGCACTGCGTGCCGATGACGAAGCCAAGCTCGATTTCCCAATCGCCGGCAACCGAGCCCTCGGGAAGCTCGACGTCGTCGTCGGGGCCGGCCAGCGAGGTCAGTGCCTTGGTGAACACCACCGGCTCCTTGGGGATCTCCAGGCCCGACTCCTCCGCATGCTTGCGGTAGTTGAGGCCGATGGCGACGAACTGGCGCACGCCCGCGACCGGCGCCCCGAGCCGCGTGCCTTCCGGCACCAGCGGCAGCTTCGACAGGTCGATGGCGGTGAGCGCCTGCAGCTTGGCCGGCGACATCCACTCCGGCGTGAAGTCGGGGATCAGCAGGGACAGGTCGCGGATCTTGCCGTTGGCGTCGAGTGCGCCCGGTTTTTCTGCCCCTGCGGGGCCGTGACGTAGCAGCTTCATGGGTGTGCCTCTTGAGTGGTTGATTTGGACTGTTTGTCTAAAACGAACTTTAGTCGAACTGACAAAAACATCAATATGACAAACCAGAGAAAATGGTAGGTGGTTTCCCTGAGCGCCATTGCCCGAGTCCGGTCGAAACCCATCGTGTACCCTCGACAGCCATGGCAATGAAGCAAGCAGAAACAGCCCCCGAAGATCACCGTGTGCGGGTCGGCGCGCAGCGGCGCGAGAAGACGAAACTGCGCCTGCTCGAGAGCGCGCTGTCCGTGTTCTCGGAGAAGGGACCGGACGTCGCCGTCATCGACGACTTCATCGCCGCGGCCGGGGTTTCGCGCGGCACCTTCTACAACCACTTCAAGACGACGAACGAGTTGCTGCTCGAACTGGCGGCAGCCATGAGCGACGAGGTGCTGCGGATCGTCGACCCGCTCGTCCTGCAACTTGAAGACCCTGTCGCACGCGTCGCATGCGGCACGCGCCTCTACATGCAGATGGCCGTGCGCTACCCGCTGTGGGGCGGCTTCATCACCCGCGTTGGCACCCGCATCGCCACGCGCGGCCAGCTCATCGACCTCTACCTCACGCGCGACCTCGAGGCCGCGCGCAAAAGCAAGCGGATCCAGGTCGACAGCGTGACGGTCGCGCGCGACATCGTGCTGGGCTCGATCTTCTACGGCATCGAGACCATGCTCACCGAGCCGACACAGAAGCACCATCCGGAACACATCCTGCGCAGCGTGCTGGTGGGTTTCGGTCTCGATCCGAAAGAGGCGGAGACCATTGCCTACATGCCCCTGGCCATGCCCGGTGCTGTGGAAGGCCCTATCTTTTCCGGTTTGAAACGCGTCGACGGCACGACCGGCCGCAGCAAGCGAAGCTGAGGTGGCCAGCCAGCTGCCGGCCGAGCTGAAGAGCTTGCCTGCGATCGCGCCCCGCGCGCTTCTCACTCAATCCGAAAAGTAGCTTTCCGGCGCCTGCTCGCGCAACGCGGCCAGGTGCCCGCTGATGTGATTGATGTGGGAGGACACGCTGGCGCCAAGTCCCGCGACGTCGCGCGACGCCATCTGCGCCAGCATTTGCTCGTGCTCCTGCAGCGCGCGTTCGGCATGGCCCGCCACGTGGCCCAGCAGCAGCCAGCGCACACGGTCGAACTGGCGCTTGATGGGCTCCAGCATCTCCCAGACGTGTCCTCGCCCGGCAAATTCGAACAGGCGGCGATGCATCAACTCGTCGAGTTCGGAGAATCGATCGATCTCTCCGCTCGACACGGCGCTTCGTTGCCGCTGGACGATCTGTCCGAACTCTTCCAGCTGTGAAGGCGTGATCGTCTGCACCAGTTGCACGTGGCTGGCGCACTCCAGCGTGCTGCGCACGAACCGCCCCTCTTCCAACAATTGCGTGCGCACTGGCGCGACGATGGTGCCCACCTGGCGATAGATCAGGACCATCTGCTCGTCGGCCAGTTGCGCCAGCGCCTCCCGCACGGGCGTCCGGCTGACGTCGATCAGCTTGGAGATCGTGGCCTCAGACAACGCGGTGCGCGGAGGCAAGGTACCGCGCACGATGGCCTGCAGCAGCTGGTCATGCACCTGCGCCGTGTAGGAGCGCGCGGGATCGAGGCGGAAGCCGGCAAGCGCAGTGACCAGCGGACCCTCTGCGGGCGACGGTTCGGCGGTCTTTCGCCCCTTGACGGGCACGCGGTCGGACGTGGCGATGGCTGTTCCTTTAAACGAGGTTTCCGCCATGGTAGTACACAAAACAAAAGCCACTTGCATGGGGTTTTCCCGGTATTGCGAGACGACATTCGCATCCTAGACTTCGTTGCACCACATTTACTACCATGGTAGTGCGGTAACAGGAACAAGCATGACAACGAGCGTCCTCGATCAATTGCATCTGTCATCGGACCATCTGCGCGCCGCCAACGCTTCGGTCACCCAGCCGAACTACGATCGAACGCGCCTGCAGACAGGCATCGTGCACCTGGGACTGGGCGCCTTTCATCGTGCGCACCAGGCCCTGTACACCGAAAAGGTGATTTCAGAAGGCGACCTGCGCTGGGGCATCCTCGGCGTCAGCCTGCGCGACCCGCGCGTCCCGGATGCCCTGACGGCGCAGGACAACCTCTACTCAGTAACCGAGCGGCACGGCGACGAGGCCCGCACGCGTGTCGTCGCTTCGCTGCGCGGCGCCCTCTTCGCACCGCGCGACCTGGTGCGGGTCATTGCGGCCATCGCCGATCCGTCCGTGTCCATCGTCAGCAGCACGGTGACCGAGAAGGGCTACAGCCAGAACCCGGCGAGCGCCGACCTCGACATGGACGACGCGGATGTCCGTCACGACATCGCGCATCCGGAGGCGCCACGCACCACGCTCGGCGTGCTCGCCGCCGGCATCCGCCTGCGCCCCGACACTGCGCCCCTGACCCTGGTCTGCTGCGACAACATGGCCGGCAACGGCGACACCCTGCGCAAGCTGCTGGTGCAATACGCCGACCAGTTCGACCCGAAGCTCGCGCGCCGCATCGAGACCGATATCGGCTGCCCCAACAGCATGGTCGACCGCATCGTGCCTGCGGCGACACCCGCTTCGCTCGACTGGGCGGCAGCGCGGCTCGGCCTGCGCGACGAGGCGGCGATCGTCTGCGAGCCCTTCACGCAATGGGTGATCGAAGACCGCTTTGCAAGCACTCGCCCCGCGTGGGAAGACGCCGGCGCCTTGCTGACCAGCGACGTGCGCCCCTACCAGGCGATGAAGTTGCGCCTGCTGAACGGCACGCACTCCGCCCTCGCCTACGCAGGCCAGTTGTGCGGACTGGAGACCGTGGCCGACGCGATGGCGGATCCGCTCGTCGGCGCATTCGCGCGACGCCTGATGCTGGAAGACCTGCGCTCCACGGTGGCCGCGCCATCGGGCTACGACGTGACCTCCTATTGCCACGACCTGCTCAAGCGCTTCGAGAATCCCACGCTGCAACACCGCACGCAGCAGATCGCGATGGATGGCACGCAGAAGATTCCTGTGCGCTGGCTGCCCGCCCTGCGCGAGAGCCTGGCGGCCGGCGTCGAACGCCCGTTGCTCGAGCGCGCATTGGCAAGCTGGCTTCACTACCTGGCCACGGGCCGCAGCGACAGCGGCGCCGCGTTGGTCATCAGCGACCCGGGCGCGGAGGCCCTCGCATCGCTCTTGCGACAAACCGGCAACGACGTCGATGCGGCCCACGCCGCGTTGGCGCACGGCCCCGTGTTCGGCGCGCAGCCCTGGCCGCACGCCTTCGTCGAACGCCTGGCGCTTCACCTGAGCACCTTGCGTCAAGGCGGCATGAAGACGCTGCTCGCCCGCTGAACCCGCACATTCGCCCACTCACAAGACCCAACGGAGACATAGCCATGACTTTCGCGCCCACACGCCGCCAGTTCGCCACCACGCTCGCCGCTGCCGGCGTTGCCGCATCGCTGCCACGCTTCGCCTTCGCCGCGGGCGAGATCAAGCTCAAGTACGGCACTGCCTTCCCCGCCGACCATCCCGGTACGCTGCGCATCAAGGAGGCGGCCGAGGCCATCAGCAAGGACACCGGCGGCAAGGTCGACCTGCAGGTCTATCCGACCAGCCAGCTCGGCAGCGAGCCCGACATGATTTCGCAGACGCGCGCCGGCGCCATCGACATCATGTCGACGGCCGGCACCAACCTGCAGACGCTGGTGCCGACGGCCGGCATCAACGGCGTGGCCTTCGCCTTCAAGGACTACGACGCGGTCTGGGCCGCAATGGACGGCGACCTCGGCGCCTACGTGCGCAGCGCGCTGGCCAAGGTCAACCTCTACGCCTTCGACAAGTGCCTCGACAACGGCTATCGCAACATCACGTCGGCCAGCAAGGCCATCGCAACGCCGGCCGACCTCAAGGGTTTCAAGATCCGCGTGCCGGGCATCCCGCTGTGGATCTCGATGTTCAAGGCCCTCGGCGCCTCGCCCACGGCGATCCCCTTCGGCGAGTTGTATTCGTCGCTGCAGACCAAGGTGGTGGACGGCCAGGAGAACCCGCTTGCGCTGATCCAGAGCGCCAAGCTCTACGAGGTCCAGAAGTTCTGCTCGCTGACGGCCCACACCTGGGACGGCCACTTCATTTTCGGCAACGCGAAGAAGCTGCAGGCCCTGCCCAAGGAAGTGCAGGAGTCGCTGGCGAAGAACCTCAATGCGGCGGCGCTCAAGCAGCGTGCCGACATCGCAAAGCTCAACACCGATGCGCAGGCGCAGTTGACCAAGCTTGGCGTGACCTTCAACAAGCCCGATGCCGCGCCGTTCCGCGAGATGCTCAAGAGCGCCGGCTTCTACACCGAGTGGAAGGGAAAGTACGGCGACGAGGTGTGGGCCAAGCTGGAGAAGTATTCGGGCAAGCTCGCCTGAGGACCTGCGCCATGCAGTCCACCATCGACCCCCTCGACATCGTGCCGGACACCAGCACACGCTGGTTCGACCGCTTGCTGGCCTGGATCACCGAGATCCCGGCCGCCGCCATCGTGGTGGCTGAAGTCCTCATCCTCGGTGGCGGCGCCTTCGCGCGATATGCGCTGCACGAACCGCTCACCTGGACCGACGAACTCGCGAGCATCCTGTTCCTGTGGCTTGCGATGCTCGGCTCGTGCATTGCGTTGCGGCGCACCGCCCACATGCACCTCACGACTTTCGTCAAGGACCTGTCGCCCGAACGGCGCGCCTGGACCGACGCGCTGGGCATGTGCCTGGTCGTGGCGTTCCTGGCCATGTTCATTGGGCCAGCCTGGGAGCACTGGCACGAGGAAATCGAGGTGTCGACACCGGTGCTCGGCATCAGCGAAGGCTGGCGCGCGGGGGCGGTGTTCGCCGGCGCGATCCTCATGCTGGTGACCGCGGTGACGCGTCTCGTCGAGCAGTCGCCATGGAAGCAGATCGCCGTGTGCGGCATCGCGGTCGCCGTGGGTGGCGGTGCGCTGTGGCTGCTGTCGCCAGCGCTGGCAAGCCTCGGCAATCTCAACCTGGTGATCTTCTTCCTGGTGATGCTGGTCGGCTGCATCGTGATCGGCGTGCCGATCGCGTTCGCCTTCGGCTTGGCCACGATGTCGTACCTGGCCTTCTCGACGACGACACCGATGTCGATCATGCCCAACCGCATGCAGGAGGGCATGTCGCACCTGATCCTGCTGGCGGTGCCGCTGTTCGTGTTCCTCGGTTCGCTGATCGAGATGACGGGGCTGGCGCGCGCCATGATCAACTTCCTCGTGAGCCTGATCGGCCATGTGCGCGGCGGCCTGCAGTATGTGCTGCTGGGCGCGATGTACATCGTCTCCGGCATCTCGGGCGCCAAGGCGGCAGACATGGCGGCGGTGGCGCCGGCCCTGTTCCCGGAGATGAAGAAGCGCGGCAGCAAGGACGGCGACCTGATCGGGCTGCTGTCCGCCTCGGGCGCCATGTCGGAGACCATTCCGCCGAGCATCGTGCTGATCACGGTGGGCTCGGTGACGGGCGTGTCCATCACTTCGCTCTTCATCGGCGGCTTGATGCCTGCGGTGGTGGGGCTGTTGCTGATGGCCTTCGTCGTCTGGTGGCAGACGCGCCGCGAAGACATGACCGGCGTCACCAAGGCCTCGCGCAAGGAGATCGGCAAGCTGCTGATGGTGGCGCTCCCCGCGCTGCTGCTGCCGGTGATCATTCGCACGGCGGTGGTGGAAGGGGTGGCCACGGCCACCGAGGTGTCGACCATCGGCATCTTCTACACGGTGCTCGCGGGCCTGTTCATCTACCGGCAGTTCGACTGGAAGCGGATCTATCCGATGCTGCTCGACACGGCGTCGCTGTCGGGCGCGATCCTGCTGATCGTCGGCTGCGCGACGGCGATGGCCTGGGCGCTGACGCAGTCGGGTTTCGCGCAGGACCTGGTCAAGATCATGACGGCCGTGCCGGGCGGAAAGATGGGCTTCCTGCTGGTGTCGGCGCTCGCCTTCGTCGTGCTCGGCAGCCTGCTGGAAGGCATCCCGGCGATCGTGCTGTTCGGGCCGCTGCTGTTCCCGATCGCAAAGATGGTCGGCGTCAATGAAGTGCACTACGCGATGGTCGTGATCTTCGCGATGGGCCTGGGCCTGTTCGCGCCGCCTTTCGGCGTGGGTTTCTATGCCGCATGCGCCATCGGCCGCGTGTCGCCGGACGTGGCGATGCCGCGCGTCTGGCCGCACATGGCGGCGCTGTTCATTGCGCTCCTGTTGTTGGTCTTCGTGCCCTGGTTCTCGGTCGGCTTCCTCTGAAGCGTCCTTCATCTTCTTCCTGGAGTCTCCCTTGAAAATCGAACGAATCACGATCATCGTGACCTGCCCCGGCCGCAACTTCGTGACGGTGAAGATCGTCACCGACGAAGGCGTGGTCGGACTCGGCGATGCCACGCTCAACGGCCGCGAACTCTCGGTCAAGTCCTACCTCGAGGACCACCTGGTCCCCTGCCTCATCGGCCGCGACCCGCGCAATATCGAGGACATCTGGCAGTACATGTACCGCGGCGCCTACTGGCGGCGCGGCCCGGTGACGATGACCGCCATTGCCGCCATCGACATGGCGCTGTGGGACATCAAGGGCAAGCTCGCCGGCATGCCCGTGTACCAGTTGCTCGGCGGCAAGAGCCGCAACGGCCTCATGGTGTACGGCCATGCCAACGGCCGCGACCATGCCGAGGCCATCGAGGCCGTGCAGAAGCACATCGAGGAAGGCTACAAGGCGATCCGCGTGCAGTCCGGCGTGCCGGGGCTGGCCAAGACCTACGGCGTCGGCAAGACCAAGGGGCACTACGAGCCGGCCGAGAAGGGCCTGCCGCCCGAGGAGCCGTGGGACACCTCGCTCTACCTGCGCCACACCCCCGAGCTGTTCCGCAAGGTGCGCGAGGCGGTCGGCTTCGAGCCGCACCTGCTGCACGATGCGCACCACCGGCTCACGCCGATCGAGGCCGGCCGGCTCGGCAAGGAACTCGAGCCCTGCAGCCTGTTCTGGATCGAGGACGCGACGCCTGCGGAGAACCAGGAGGCCTTCCGCCTCATCCGCCAGCACACGACCACGCCGCTGGCCATCGGCGAAGTGTTCAACTCGATCTGGGACTGCAAGGACCTGATCAGCGAGCAACTGGTGGACTACATCCGCTCGACCATCGTGCATGCGGGCGGCATCACGCACGTGCGCCGCATCGCGGACTTCGCGGCGCTGTACCAGGTGCGCACGGGCTTCCACGGCGCAACGGATTTGTCGCCGGTGTGCATGGCCGCCGCGGTGAACTTCGGCATGTGGGTGCCCAACTTCGGCATCCAGGAACTGATGCCGCATTCGCCGCTCACCGACGAAGTATTCCCCCACAACTATCGCTACGAAGACGGCTACCTGGTCATGGACGAAGTGCCCGGCCTGGGCGTCGACATCAACGAGGAACTGGCCGCGAAGTACCCGTACGAGCGCGCCTACCTGCCGGTAGCCCGGCTCGCCGACGGCTCGATGTGGAACTGGTGAGGCGCACCGCGCCTCCTCTCCCAACCCAAGGAATTCAACATGCTGAGCGTCGTCGTCGACCAACCCAACCACATGGCCGTGCAAGAGCGGCCCATGCCTGAGCCACAAGCCGGCGAAGTGCGCGTACGCGTGCGCTTTGCCGGCATCTGCGGCTCCGACCTGCACATCTTCCACGGGCACAACCCCTTCGTCTCATACCCGCGCGTGATCGGCCACGAGTTCGTCGGCCGCATCGAATCGGTGGGTGAAGGCGTCAGCGCATCGCGCATCGGAGAGACCGTGGTGGTCGACCCGGTCATCAGTTGCGGTCAATGCCATGCGTGCCTCATCGGCCGGCAGAACGTCTGCAGCCGGCTGCAGGTGATCGGCGTGCATCGCGACGGCGGCTTCAGCGAATATGCCTGCGCGCCGGCCAGGAATGCCTACGTAGTGCCGAAGGGCCTGGCCCATGCAAGCGCCTCGGTGATCGAGCCCTTTGCCGTTGCGGCCAACGTGACGGGGCGCACCGGCGTGTTCCCGAGCGACGTGGCGCTGATCTATGGCGCCGGGCCGGTGGGGCTGAACCTGATGCAGGTGCTCAAGCGCGTGTACGGCATTCGCGCCTTCATCACGGACCACTTCGACGAGCGGCTCGCGCTGGCATTGACCTGCGGCGCGAGCGAAGACGAGATCATCAACACATCGCGCGAACCGCTGCAGGAAGCGTTGGCGAAACGCGGCGTGGAAGGCGGTCCGACCCTGATCTACGACGCCGTCTGCCACCCGTCGATCCTGGAGGAGGCCGTGCGCATCGCCGCGCCCGCCGGTCGCATCGGCATCCTGGGCTTCTCCGCTTCTCCGTCCGCCATTCCGCAGCAGGAGCTGACCAAGAAGGAACTCACGCTCTACGCCTCGCGGCTGAACTGCGCGATGTTCCCGACCGTCATCGACTGGATCGAGCGCGGCCTCGTCGACCCGGGCCGCATCATCAGCCACAAGGTGGACTTCCGCGACGTGGCGGGCGCCTTCGAGATCGCGGAGAAGAATCCGCGCTACAGCTGCAAGGTGCTGCTGGACTTTGGCGAGGAAGTCGGGGCGACCTGAATCGCGTACGCGGCCTGTCGTTCCGCTCCTCGCATGGCGTGCGAGACCAGAGGCAGCCTCGGTGACCAGCGGGTTCTAGTGGTTTACCAGATTCGCCGGATTGCCGCGCCACTTGTATGGTCGTCACGCTCGCCTGACGCTGGCGCAGGCACTTTCCCATCCCGGAACGCCGGACCGAACAACAGGAGACCAGAGATGATCCCACCCATCAGGACCTTGATCGCAGGCGCGCTGCTCGCCACCTTGGCGTGCCAGGCCGCGGCGCAGGCCGTCCCGGCGCCCGGCACGAGCGCGCGCATCGACGCGATCAAGAAGTCCGGCGTGCTGCGTGCCGCCGTGCTCTCGAATCCGCCGTGGCTGGTCGAGAACACGACCGGCTCCGGCGACGCATGGGCCGGCCCGGCGTGGCTGCTGGCTGTGGAAGCAGCCAAACAGTTGGGCGTGAAACTGCAACCCGTACCGGTCTCGCACGAGACCAAGGTGCCGGTGCTCGCGTCGAACCAGGCCGACATGACGATCTCGCCACTGTCCGTCACACCGGAGCGCCTGAAGGTGGTCGACTTCGTGACCTATTCGCGCACCGCCCTGTGCGTTTTCGGCCGTGCCGACAACCCCAAGGTGGCCAATGCCAAGTCGATCGACGAGTTCAACAGCCCCGACGTGACGGTCGCCTACTTCACCGGCGGCGGAGAAGAGAACTGGGTCAAGAAGCGCTTTCCCAACGCCAAGCTGCGCGGCGTGTCCACCGCGGGCACGGCCGCGCCGGTCGAGGAGATCATGGCCAAGCGCGCCGACGTCACGCCGATCAACCGCGTGCCATGGCAGGCGCTCAACCGCAAGGTCAAGGGCCTGAAGGCATTGCCGGATGGCAACAACTGCCAGGACTCGACCGAGATGGCGACGCCAATCGGCCTGGCGATCGACAAGAACCAGCCGGAATACCTGGCCTGGCTCAAGGCGCTGAATGAATCGATGAAGGCGAAACTGGACGCGGACGAGGCGCGCATCATCAACGCCATGTAGGCATCCCGACGGCTCGCCCGATGGATTTCGACTTCTCGCCCCTGCTCGACAGCTGGCAGTACCTGCTGGGCGGGTTGGGCATCACGCTGCTGCTGTCGGCGATGACGGCCGCGGGTGCGCTGGTGCTTGGCACCCTGCTCGGGCTGGGTCGGGTCTACGGCCCGGCATGGCTGCGCATCCCGATCGTGTTCTACATCGACACGCAGCGCGCGATCCCGGTGCTGGTGATCCTCGTGTGGTTCTACTTCGCCGTGCCGATCCTCACGGGCATCAGCTTCCATCCCTTCTGGGCGGCCTTCATGGCGCTGACGCTGCACATCGCCGCCTACGTCGCGGAGATCGTGCGCGCGGGCATCGAGTCGATCCGCCCCGGTCAACTTCGCGCGGCGCTGGCCCTGGGCATGTCGCGCTTCCAGGTGGTGCGCAAGGTCGTCATGCCGCAGGCGCTGGTACGCATGCTGCCGGCATTCGGCTCCATCCTCTCGATCACCATCAAGGACACCGCCATCGCCACCGTCATCGCGGTGCCTGAACTCATGAAGCGCGCGGAGACGATCGCCGGCCAGAGCTATCGCCCGATCGAGGTCTTCACCGTCACGATGGTCATCTACTTCGTGATCCTGTTTCCCGGTACGCGGCTCATCGATGCGCTGTACCGCCGCGTCGCGCACCTGGGACGCTCATGAACCTGGACTGGAGCATCGTCTGGGACCATCGCGAAGATTTGCTGCACGGCGCCCTCCTCACCGTGTTGCTGACCGTGCTCACCATGCTGGTCGCCGTGCCGGCCGGCATCGTGCTCGCACTGATGCGCCTCTCGCGTTCGACGATCCTGTCGGGCGCCAGCCAGGCCTTCGTCGAATTTTTCCGGAACCTGCCGCTGATCCTGGTCGTGTACTGGGCCTTCTACGTGATGCCGGTGCTGTTGAATATCCAGTTCTCCGCCTTCACCACCGGCCTGGCGGCACTGTGCCTCAACGTCTCGGCCTACAACGCCGAGACCTTCCGTGCCGGCATCAACTCCATCCGCAAAGGCCAGACCGAGGCCGCCATCGCGGTCGGCATGAGCCGCTGGCAGGCCATGCGCAAGGTCGTGATTCCGCAAGCCTGGCGACGCGTGCTCCCTGTGCTTGCAAGCACCTGGGTGTCGCTGTTCAAGGACACCTCGCTGGTCTCGGTGATCGCCGTGGGTGAGCTCGCGCACGTCGCGCTGCAGATCCGGTCCTCGAGCTTCCGGGTGCTGGAGATGCTCACGGCCATGGCAGTGATCTACTGGTTGATGGGCTACCCGCAGGCCAAGCTCGTGGACTGGGTGCAGAAGAAGTTCGAGGTCAAGGAATGAGTGAGCCCATGAACGAACGCAAGGCCGCCAACGGCCCTGCCGTGGTTGTCTATGACAACGTACGCAAGCTGCATGGAAGCTTTGTCGCGATCGACGGCGTCTCGCTGCAGGTCTACAAGGGCGAAGTGATGTGCCTCATCGGGCCTTCGGGTTCCGGCAAGTCGACGCTGCTGCGCTGCACGAATGCGCTCGAGTCCATCGAGGGCGGACGCGTGCTGATCGACGGCGCGCCCCTGCCCACCAACGAGCGGGAAGCGCGCAAGGTGCGTCAGCGCATGGGCATGGTGTTCCAGAACTTCGAGTTGTTTCCTCACAAGAGCGCGCTCGACAACGTCGCGATGGGGCCCGTCACGGTGCTGGGGCTCAGCCAGCACGAGGCACGCGAACGTGCCATGGCGCTCCTGAAGAAGGTCGGCCTCGCGGACAAGGCGCACAACTTCCCCAGCGGACTGTCTGGCGGCCAGCAGCAGCGCGTGGCCATCGCGCGGGCGCTTGCGATGGAACCCGAGGTCATGCTCTTCGATGAGCCCACGTCCGCACTCGACCCCGAGACCATCGGCGAAGTGCTCAACGTCATGAAGCAACTTGCCGAGGAAGGCATGACGATGATCGTCGTGACGCACGAGATGGCCTTCGCCCGTCGTGTTGCGAACTGGGTGGTGGTGCTGGACCATGGCAAGGTCGTTGAACAGGGGCCGCCGGCGCAAGTCTTTGAAGCACCGAGAGCGGAGCGCACGCGCGACTTCCTGAGCCACCTCGGCTGGCACGGCTAGCTGGTCGTGCCGGCCAAGCGGACTGCGCACGTCACGCGTCGCCGCGGGCAACCGTGCGAATGGCTGGGGCGCACGATGCGCCCGAGCTTCTTCGTATCGATGTGCAAGCGTTCGCCAGGAGCTTCTCGCTCATGACGCACCAGCGGGGCAACCGGATCGAGTGCCTTCAGGCTCGTCAGGCCCAGGCGCTCCTGCAGCCGAGAAGCGGCGCGAGCTGTTGGTTGCCAGGGGTCACGCCGGGAGAATGCGGGCGCAGCATGTCGTGATGCGCCGATGGCGGAAGCGTCGGCGCACGTGCGCAATCCCGACGATCTTGCTGCTGAGCTTTTGGGTCATGGCATCGACCTCGGGTGGGTTGCGGTAGCTGTCGCGGAAGAGCCCCACAGGCCTGCATGCACGCCGCTCGTTCAGATCGCATTGCTCGATCATGGTGGCGATGGCGGCACGCTTGGCCTGTGGGGCTATCGCTTTACCCCGAAGGCGGTGTTCAGCGCGTGGATGTCCGGGTGGGCTTCGGCCAGCAGCTTCTTGAGCTTGTTGTTCTCGGCAGCGCGCTGGAGGCTAACCGCTCAACGACTTCCGCATGCAGGTAAGACCGGCGGCAAGATCTCACGAGCATAAAAAGAAAAAAGCCCAAGTAGATCAACTACTTAGGCTTCTTAGATGGCGGAGTGGACGGGACTCGAACCCGCGACCCCCGGCGTGACAGGCCGGTATTCTAACCAACTGAACTACCACTCCTGGTAGACAACGTTCACTCTGATGACAGAGCCAAGTGCTGCGACTTGTGCCTCGCTGACCGAAGTCAATTTGGCGACCCTACGGGGATTCGAACCCCGGTAGCCACCGTGAAAGGGTGGTGTCCTAGGCCTCTAGACGATAGGGTCAAAACCTTGGAACAACTTCCGACTCGACTTTTCAATGGTGGAGGTAAACGGGATCGAACCGATGACCTCTTGCATGCCATGCAAGCGCTCTCCCAGCTGAGCTATACCCCCAAATATCCACCTATTCGCTGAGCCCCTGCTCCTGCGCGTCGAGCCTCGAATTATATACTGGAAATCAGCTCATTCTCAACCTTGCCAAAATAGTTTCGCGAGAAAAGAGTGCGAGCACCGCGTCCAGCGACGGGGTTTGCGGGGTTCCCAGAACCAGCACACGCACCGGCATGGCGAGAGCCGGCATTTTAAGGCCATGGGCAATCAGCACTTCCTTGATGGCTGCGGCGATGGTCGGTTTGTCCCATGCAATGCCGGCCAACTTGTCGGCAAGCGCCGCGATGGCGGGGCGCACGCCATCGGTCAGGTGTTGCGCGCGATCGGCCTCGCTGGCCGTCACGTCGGCATAGAAACCCGCTGCCCAATTGGCAAGTGCGACGGTGGTGTCGCAACGGTCCTTGAACAGTGCGCAGATGTCGGCGAGGCGCGCGTCGGCATCGATGCCGCGCTTCTTCAACTGAGCGGCCACCAGTTGGGCCAACGCCGCGTTGTCCATCTGCTTGATGTAGTGCGCGTTGACCCAGCTCAACTTGGCCGCATCCCATTGCGCAGGGCTCTTCGACAGGTGCGTGCCGTCGAACCATTGCACCAGTTGCTCACGCGTGAACAGTTCGTCGTCGCCGTGGCTCCAGCCGAGGCGCGCGAGGTAGTTCAGCATGGCTTCGGGCAGGTACCCGTTCTCTTCATAGGCGGTCACGCTCACGGCGCCGCGGCGCTTGGAGAGCTTCTGTCCGTCATCGCCGAGGATCACCGGCACATGGCCGAACTGCGGTAGCGGCGCACCGAGCGCGTTGAAGATGTTGATCTGCCACGGCGTGTTGTTGATGTGCTCGTCGCCGCGGAACACGTGGCTGATGGCCATGTCCCAGTCGTCGACCACCACGGCGAAGTTGTACGTGGGCACGCCATCCGGTCGCTGGATGATGAGGTCGTCGATCTCGCGGTTGTTGATGGTGATCGGTCCCTTGACCAGGTCGTCCCAGGTCACGTCGCCTTCGACGGGGTTGCAGAATCGCACCACTGGCGGCACGCCTTGCGGCACCGGCGGCAGCACCTTGCCCGGTTCCGGACGCCAGCGACGGTCGTACAAGGTCTTCTCGCCGCGCGCGCGCTGCGCTTCGCGCATGGATTCGAGTTCCTCCGGCGTGCAATAGCAGTGGTAGGCGGTGCCCGCCGCCAGCATCTGCGCGATCACTTCCTGGTAGCGCGCGAGGCGCTGCATCTGGTAGATCGGGCCTTCGTCGTAGTCGAGGCCGAGCCAGTGCATGGACGCGAGAATCTGGTCGGTCGATTCCTGCGTCGAGCGGGCCACGTCTGTGTCTTCGATGCGCAGCACGAATTCACCACCGTGGTGGCGCGCATAGGCCCACGAATAGAGGGCGGTGCGGGCGGTGCCGAGGTGCAGGAAGCCGGTGGGGGAAGGCGCGATGCGGGTTCTGATTTTTCGGGTCATGTGATTCAAGGTGCGAGCGTGCCGAGGCCGCGCAGCAGGTCGGCCTGGATGTCGTCGATGTGGTCGAGGCCGGCCGCGATGCGGATCAGGCCCTGGCCGATGCCGGCCGCTTGGCGTTGCGGTTCGGAGAGGCGGCCATGCGACGTCGTGGCAGGATGGGTGATGGTGGTCTTCGTGTCGCCGAGGTTCGCGGTGATGCTCAGGACGCGCGTGCTGTCAATGACATGGAACGCATTCGCTCGCGCCTCATCGGGCGTGTCGCCGATCACGTCGAACGACACCACGGCGCCACCCTGCCCCGACTGCTGCTGCATCGCCAGTGCATGCTGCGGATGCGATGCCAGGCCGGGGTAATAGACGCGCTTGACCGCTGGTTGGGTTTCCAACCACTTTGCCAATGCGAGTGCGTTGTCGCAATGCGCCTTCATGCGCAGGCCAAGTGTTTCGAGGCCTTTCAGCACGACCCACGCATTGAACGGCGAGAGCGCCATGCCTGCAGTGCGAACCACCGGTCCGAAGACTTCGTTGACGAGCTTTGCGCTCGTGCAGATGGCGCCGGCCAGCACGCGGCCCTGCCCGTCCAGGTACTTGGTGCCAGAGTGCAGCACGAGGTCGGCGCCAAACTCGATGGGTCGCTGCAACGCCGGCGAGCAGAAGCAGTTGTCAACCGCCAGCAGCGCGCCGACACCATGCGCGATGTCGGCCAGCGCGCGGATGTCGCAGACCTCGGTCAGCGGATTGGTCGGCGTCTCGGCGAACAACAGTCGCGTGCTGGGCCGGACGGCAGCGCGCCATTCGGCCACGTCGGACTGGGATACGAAGGTCGTCTCCACGCCAAACTTGGCAAATTCGCGGCCCAGCAGGTTGAAGGTCGAGCCAAACAGCGAACGCGAACTCACCACATGGTCGCCCGCCTTGAGCAAGCCCATGCACATCATGAGGATCGCGCCCATGCCGCTCGATGCGCCGATGGCTGCCTCGGTGCCCTCCAGCGCGGCCAGGCGGCGCTCGAAGCTGGTCACGGTCGGGTTCGATGTGCGGGTGTAGGTGAAGCCCTCCTCCGTGCCCGCGAAGCGTCGCGCCGAGGTCTCGGCATCCGGCTGCACGAAGCTGCTGGTGAGGAACAGCGCCTCGGAGTTTTCGCCGTACTGGCTCGGCTCCAAGGACGTGCGCACCGCCAGCGTGTCGCGGTGCAGGCCCGCGGGCAGGGATCGATCTGTCACGGGGTCTTTCAGTTCAGGTTGGGCAGTGCCAGGCGGGAGGCGTCTTCCTCGGTCTCTTCGACGCGCGGGCGGTTGTTGTTCATGCGGTTGATCGCATCGGTGTCGATGTCGCCGGTCACGTAGACGCCGTCGAAGCACGAGGCCTCGAAGCCCGCGAACTTCGATGCGCCTGCGGCCACGGGCGCGGCCTTCATCACCGCGCGCTTCATGGCGTCGACGTCCTGGTAGATCAGCGCGTCGCAGCCGATGAGGGCGCGGATTTCCTCGATCGTGCGGTCATGCGCCACCAGCTCGCCCTTGGTCGGCATGTCGATGCCATAGACGTTGGGATAGCGCACGGGCGGCGCGGCACTGGCAAGGTAGACCTTGCGCGCACCGGCGTCGCGCGCCATCTGCACGATCTCGCGGCTGGTGGTCCCGCGCACGATGGAGTCGTCGACCAGCAGCACGTTGCGGCCCTTGAACTCGCTCGCGATCGCATTGAGCTTCTGGCGCACCGACTTCTTGCGCTCGCCCTGCCCGGGCATGATGAATGTGCGGCCGACGTAGCGGTTCTTGACGAATCCTTCGCGGTAGGGAATGCCCAGCAGGTGTGCGAGCTGGGTGGCGCTGGGCCGGCTCGACTCGGGGATCGGAATGATCACGTCGATGTCGCTCGGCGGCACCGTCGAGACGACCCGCTTGGCCAGTGTTTCGCCAAGGTTGAGGCGTGCCTGGTAGACCGAGATGCCATCCATCGTCGAGTCGGGGCGCGCGAGATAGACGAACTCGAAGATGCACGGATTGAGCGTGGCCGCCTCGGCGCACTGGTGCGCATGCACCTGGCCCTGCATGTCGATGAAGACCGCCTCGCCGGGCGCGATGTCGCGCTCGAACTTGAAGCCCAAGCCTTCCAGCGCGACCGACTCGCTGGCCACCATCACGGTGCCTTCCGCATTGCGGCCGAGGCACAGCGGCCGGATGCCGTAGGGGTCGCGAAACGCGAGCAGCCCCTGTCCGGAGATCAGCGACACCACGGCATAGGAGCCGCGCAGGCGCTTGTGCATGCTCTTCACCGCGGTGAAGAGTTGCTCGGTGTGCAGCTGAACGCCGCGCGTGGCACGCTCCAGCTCATTGGCAAGCACGTTGAGCAGCACTTCCGAGTCGCTCTCGGTGTTGGTGTGCCGATGGTCGGTGGTGAACAGTTCGGCACGCAGCGCATGCGCGTTCGTGAGATTGCCGTTGTGCACCAGCACGATGCCGAAGGGCGCATTCACGTAGAAAGGCTGTGCCTCTTCCTCGCTGTAGGCATTGCCCGCGGTCGGGTAGCGAACCTGGCCGAGGCCCACGCTGCCGGGCAGCGCGCGCATGTTGCGGGTGCGGAACACATCCTTCACCATGCCCTTGGCCTTGTGCATGAAGAACTTGCGGTCCAGCAGGGTCACGATGCCGGCCGCGTCCTGGCCCCGATGCTGCAAGAGCAGCAGCGCGTCGTAGACCAGTTGATTGACAGGGGCGTTGCTGACAACGCCGACGATTCCACACATGAAGCGATCCTCTCAGGGCAAATAGCTTGCCAATTTCTCGGGCAACGCAGGCTTGATGGCCTGCAAGGCCGTATCCAGAACAGTGGCACTGCGCGACTCGCGCCACCAGGCACTGTCGCTCAGCGAAAAAAGGTGGATCCCTGTGGCCACCGCGAGCAATGCGACGGCCCCACGCACAAAACCAAAAGCGGCACCCAGGGTGCGGTCGACTGGCCGCAGGCCCGCCGCCACAACCATCTTGCGCACCAGCGCGGTGATCAGTCCGGCGGCGAAGGCCACCGCCACGAACACCAGCACGAAGGCCACCGCGTAGCGCCACACCGCATCGGGCGCCCCCACCGGCAGCCAGGCCGCGACAGGATCGGCGAACAACTGGGCACAGACGAAGGCCACGACCCAACCCGCCAGCGACATCAACTCGAACACCAGGCCGCGCACCATGCCGACCAGGACCGACAGCAACAGGAGCGCGACGACAACCCAATCCAGCAACGCCACGGAACGCGCTGCTTACAGCGTGAGCACGGCCGCGGACAAGGCCAGGCCCTTGACGCGGGCGGCGGCCTTGTCGGCATCGGCACGCGTGCTGAACGGGCCCACGCGCACGCGCGTGCGCTCGCCATCGGCCGTCTTCGCGACGTGCGTATAGGTCTTCAACCCGGCCCGCTCCAGTTTCTGGCGTACCTCGCGCGCCTTGTCGGCATCGGCGAAAGCGCCCACCTGCACCACGAAGCGGCCCGCTTCGTCGGCGGCCGATGCCGGCTTGGCGGCGGCGGCATCGGCAGACCGGCCATCGAGCAGGGCGCGAGCGCGTGCTGCATCGTCGTCGGCCGGCTTGGGCGTCTTGGGGTCGGGTTTGGCCTCTGCCTTGGCTTCCTTCGTGTCGGGCTTGGGCTTGGTCTCGGGCTTTGTCTCGGGCTTCCGTTCCGGCTTGGCCTCGGCCTTCTTGGGCTCGGGCTTGGGTTCGGGCTTGGCCTCCGGCTTCGGTTCCGGCTTCGCCTTGGCTTCCGGCTTTGGTTCGGGCTTCGGCGGCGCATCGGCCATTGGCTTCGAAGGCCCGATTTCCGTGCCGTCGGCTGCCTCTGTGATCATGCCGCCGCCCGGGGGAGCAGCCGCCACGCGGGTCGATGCGTCCTTGCCAGGCGCGGCGGATGTGGTGGGTGCGGGCGCGGCCGGCAGGGCCAGCGGCTTGACCTTGTTGCGGTCGGGGATCTCGATCGGGATGTCGACCGCCACGGGGCGTGGCTGCGTATCGAACAGCAGCGGGAATCCGACCACGCCCAGCAGCACCAGCACGGCCGCGCCGAGCAGGCGGTGGCGGGCGCGGCGGCGCATGGTTTCGACGCTTTCCGCAGGCACCGCACCGGCGACGTTGCGGGCTTCGTTGCCTTGCGGACCGCGTGCGCGGAACTTGAAAAACGCCATGAAAGTTCGATTCCTGATGGAGAGAAGCGTGGGTGCGATGATGCGGCGGAAATCAGGCCTTGTCAGGCCCTTCAGGTCCCATTTCAAGCCCCATTTCAAGCGTCTCGCAACAGGTGTCTGGCTTGCAGGCGGGGTGTTCCGTTTACGAGCACGCCACCGACGGTAAAGAACGATCCGAAGACCACGATTCTATCAGTGGGGTCTGCCTGATCGATGGCCGCCTGGAGGGCCTGCATGGGGCTGGCGCACGCCGTCCCGGACGCATCCTTGCGCGTGTTTTGCGCCTGCCAGCGCGCCAGCAGATCCGCGGCCGGCGCGGCGCGCGGCGTGGGCAGGTCGGTGAAGTACCAGCGGTCGATCAGCGGCCCGATGCGCGCGAAGATCGGACCCAGGTCCTTGTCCGCCATCACGCCGAACACCGCATGCGTGGTCGGATAGAAGCCCATCGCATCGAGGTTCTCTGCCAGCGCCGCCACGGCATGGCCGTTGTGTGCCACGTCGAGCACCAGCGTCGGCTCGCCCGGCACGATCTGGAAGCGGCCGGGCAACTCGACCATGGCCAGCCCCGTGCGCACGGCTTGCGCGGTGATCGGCAGCACGGGTCTCAGCGCCTCCAGCGCTGCAAGAACGCCCGCCGCGTTGATCAACTGGTTGGCGCCGCGCAGCGCCGGATAGGCCAGCCCGCTGTAGCGCCGGCCGCGACCGCTCCAGCCCCACTGCTGCTTGTCCCCCGCCACGTTGAAATCGTGGCCGAAGCGCCAGAGATCGGCGCCAATGGCTTGCGCGTGCGCGATGACGCTGTCCGGCGGCATCGGGTCGCTCACGATGGCGGGACGGCCGGCGCGCAGTATGCCGGCCTTCTCGTAGCCGATGCTCTCGCGATCCGGCCCGAGGAAATCCATGTGGTCCAGATCGATGCTGGTGATGACGGAGCAGTCGGCATCGACGATGTTGACGGCATCGAGCCTGCCGCCGAGGCCGACTTCGAGGATGGCGACCTCGACGCCGGTGGCCGCCATGCAACGCAGGAGCGCCAGCGTGGTGAATTCGAAGTAGGTGAGCGAGGTCGATCCGCGCGCCTCCTCGACCGCGGCGAAATGCGGCAGCAGCGCGGCGGCATCGACTGACTCGCCACGCAGGCGCAAGCGCTCCTCGAAGTGCACCAGGTGCGGCGAGCCATAGACGCCGGTCCGGTAGCCGGCATGCCGCAGGATCGATTCGAGCATGGCGCAGGTCGAGCCCTTGCCGTTGGTGCCGGCCACCGTGATGACGGGGCAGTCGAAGCGCAGGGCGAGCCGGTCGGCCACGGCGCGCACGCGGTCCAGGCCGAGGTCGATGTTCTTGGCGTGCAGTTGCTCGCAGTGGGCGAGCCAGTCGGCGAGGGTTTCCATGGCGGGCGGAATTGTCGCCGACCCGCCGACGCGGCATCATTCCGGGATGACAACAACCCTTTTCGGCATCCCCAACTGCGACACGGTCAAGCGTGCCCGCACCTGGCTGGACACGCAAGGCGTGCCCTACACCTTCCACGATTTCCGCAAGAACGGCCTGCCTGGCGCCTCGCTGGACCGCTGGTTGCGGGCCCCGGGCTGGGAGGCGCTGCTCAACCGGCGGGGAACCACGTGGCGGCGACTGGACGAGGCCACGCGCGCTTCGGTGGTCGACGCGGCGTCGGCTCGCACGGTGCTGGTCGCGAATCCGACGCTGATCAAGCGTCCGGTCGTCGAATGGCAGCCCGCGAGCGTTGTGACTGTCGGCTTCGACCCTGCCGAGTGGGCGGCCCATGCTGCCGAGAAGGCGACGCGGTAAGGCTTCCGCAAAAGCCAGGCAAAAAAATGTGAAGCAGTGAACCCGGCGCGTCGGACTGCATCCAACCCACGTGAACAAGCGGAAGCGCCGCGATCTTGAGGAGAAATTTCATGCGCACCCCCACCCGAACCATCATCAGCCTCGCCCTCGTCGGCCTGCTCGGCGGCGCCGCGTCGCTGGCACAGGCGCAGCAGGTCTCCGGCCGCGTCATCTCCAGCACCCCGATACACGACGCGAACGGCCAGGCGGGCTACAGCGTGACCTACGAATACGCCGGCCAGCGCTACACCACGCGCACAGACAGCCCGCCCGGCCAGACCATTGCGCTGCAGCTGAGCCCGATGGGTGTTGCCACCAACTCGCCCGCGCCCGACCAGCCGCCGCCGGCCGCGTACAACGACGGCAATCCGCAGAACTGGAACAACGTGGAGGCGCAGCCCGGCGTGGTGGTCGGGGCCGGCGGGGCGCCGGCGCCCGCTTACGGCGCTCCCGTCTATGGCGGCCCGGTCTACGGCGCGCCGGGCTACGCGCAACCCATGTATGTGCAGCCGGCCTACGGTTACGGTTACGGCTATGCGGCACCGTGGCTCGCGGTCGCGCCCATCGGACTGTCGCTCAACTTCGGCTATTCGCACGGCTGGGGCGGCGGCTACTACCGGCACGGCTGGCATTGAGCGCCTGCGCGCTGGATAAACTCGGGCGATGACCGAAACCATCCAAAGCGTGGCCGTGGCCACCAAGGCCAATGTTTATTTCGACGGCAAGTGCGTGAGCCACAGCCTCACGCTGGCCGACGGCACGCGCAAGTCCGTGGGCGTGATCCTGCCCTCGACGCTGACCTTCAACACCGGCACACCGGAAATCATGGAAGGCACCGGCGGTGCCTGCGAATACCTGCTGAACGGCACCACCGAGTGGAAGAAGGCGGGCGTTGGCGAAAAGTTCAGCGTGCCGGGTGATTCGTCGTTCCAGATCCGCGTGGCGGGCGAGCCGTACAGCTACATCTGCCACTTCGGTTGAACGATTCATTGCGTCCCATCCACCGAGCCACCTCCGGGTGGCTTTTTTGCGCCCGGCCGGGCTCGTCAGTCGCCTCCGCCGCCGCAACCGCCGCCACAGCCGGAACCGCCGTCTCCACCTCCGCTGTCGCCTCCTCCGCTGTCCGAGGAGGACGACTCGCTGCCGCCGAAGCCGCCCGCGTCACCCGATCCAGAATCGGAGTCGCTGAAGCTGGTTCCGCAGTACGCGTCGGAGCCGGCAGCGCGGTCGATGGCTTTGCAGTCGGGCGTGTACCTGAAGCCGCCTTCGACGTCGAATTTGGCATCGAGCGCGAACAACAGCGGCAGGCGCGTTGGCTTGCGCGGGTCGATGCTCTCCTCCTTGCAGGCCCAGTACCAGGTACGGCGCAGGCCATCGTTGCGACGTGCATCGTTGCCGAGCACTTCGGCCGGCGTGTGGTGCAGCATCCCGCCGAAGGCCGCCTTGCACCAGCGTTCGTAGCCCCGCGTATGGAGGATGTACTCGTGCCAGGCTTCGTCCACGATCCTCGATGGCATTGCCACGAACTTGCGGCCCGAGCGCAGGTGCGCCATGAAGAACTGCCGCAGGCCGCGCAACACCAGATCGGTGTCACGCCGCTGCAGTTGCGGGAAGGCGGCCGTCAGCTTGCCGACGAGGAATCCCGGGAATTCGGCCTCCCGAATGAACTGGCGCCGCAGGCTCGCTTGCCATGACACCAGCGCGCCGAGCAGCGTCATCACCAGGATAGCCCCTGCCACCAACCAGCCGAATCGGCCGGTCCAACCCAGGACCAGCCCTGCCGAAACGCCGCCAAGAATCGACAGCCGGCGAGCCCACGACAGCAAATGGATGCGACGGCGAAAGTTGAGCTGCGGCAGAACATTCATCGTCGACTCCCCGTCACTTCCCCTCGCTCATCGGCTTGCCGTTGAGCAGCACCGCGCCCTTCTCCAGGACAACGGTGCTTGCCAGGAATTCGCCAACGCGCACGGCGAAGCCCTTGCCGACAGCCAGGTCGACCATCGAGTGGGCCTGCGCCACGCGCTGCGGTGCGCCGGCCGGGTCGCCGCTGCGCTCGCCGAGCAACTGAACCCAGGCTACCGGCAGCCTGGCACTGGCCTTCACCAGCAAATTGGCCTGCAGCTTGGCCTTCATGACCACCGGCTCTTCGACGTCCTCGGCCACGAGGCCCGGCGCGCTGGCCGAGAAAGACATCTCGCCGCGCTGGCCCTCGTAGGTGACGGCCAGTTTGTCGACCGATATCTCGGGTGCGTGGGGCAGCAATTGCGCCAGCGTCTGCATCATCTCCAGGCCCAGCGCGGCGGCGTCTTCTTGCGACAGCTTGCCGCCCTCGCAGGTCGACGACAACTGCGCCATCGACGTTTCCAGGACCTTCTGCAGGGTCGGCCCGTGCAGATGCCTGACCGCCTCCTGGAACTCGAAGTTGTCGAGCTGGATCGGCTTGGCGTCCTCGCCGATGCGCAGCGTGGCATCCGCGGTGAAGGCGGCCTTGGCGTCAAGCAGATCCTTGTCGGCCTTCACTTCAGCGAGGTACCTGAACTTGCCGATCTGCGCCGGGACCGGCTTGCTACCGGCGTTGGCCAGGACTTCCAGGCGCTCGATGTCCAGGGTGCTGGTGCCGGGGCGCAGCCAGAAGCTGTCCGCGGGCAGCGAGGTGCCTTGCCAGCGCAGCTTTGCCAGCTTGACGTCCAGCGTGGATTTGCCGCCTTTCTCCGCGCCGACGAAGGCCAGCTCTGGCAGTGTGCCGTCGAAGGTGAAGGCGCCGCCGTCGAAGTTGCCGGCGCCGCTCAGGTGCACGTCGGGCCAGGACAGCTTGCCCGTTGGCAGCGCGATGTCGCCGCCCGGCAGGCGCACCCTGGTGTTGTAGTCGCCGCCGTAGCCGACCACCGTGCGGATGTCTTGCGGCTTCATGCCGGCGAGGTATTTGCGCACGCCCTCCGGCACTTCGTCTGGCAGGACGACTTCGGATTCGATCACCGCCGCGCCGATGGTGCTGAAGCCCGGCAGCGGACCGGCAAGCACACGGTCCCGGAAGCCGATGTCGAGGGTCTTGCCCGCCTTGGCCGCCTCGCCGCCCGCTCCCGCGGCCGGCGCGCAGCCGATGCGCAGCTTGCCGCTGTAGGTCGACGAGAACATGCCCTTCTCGGCCTGCCGGTGCACCACACGCACGAACGGAAACTGCTTTTCCAGCTTTTCCGCGCGCGCATCGTAGGCCGCCGCGATCTTGTTGCCCGTGACGACCGTCGCGCCCAGGTACCCGCCCACCACGACGACCGCAACGGCCGCCAGTGCTTTCATCTTCACTTTCACACTCCCTGTTGTTGACTCTTTGTTCTGGCTATACGACGACCGGCTCGGGCTCGAGCAGGATGCCGAATCGCTCGTAGACGCTGGTCTGGATGGCCTTTGCCAGCGTCATCACCTCGCCTCCGGTGACCGGATGCGTCCGGCCGCCGCGGTTGACCAGCACCAGCGCCTGCTTCTCGTAGACGCCGGCATTGCCGACCGATTTTCCCTTCCACCCGCACGCGTCGATGAGCCAGCCGGCCGCCAGCTTGATGCTGCCGTCGGCCATCGGGTAGTGCACGATCTTCGGGTCGCGGGCGATGATATCGGCGCACTGTTCGGCCGTGACGGTCGGGTTCTTGAAGAAGCTGCCTGCATTGCCGAGTTGTCGCCAGTCGGGCAGCTTGGCGCGGCGGATGGCGCAGACCCAGTCGAACACCTCGCGCGCGTTGGGCGTGAAGTTGCCGGTTTCGGCCATCTTGCGTTCGAGGTCGAGGTATCCCATGACGGCCTTCCACGGCTTGGGCAGGCGGAAGCGCACCCGCGTGATCAGCGCCCTGCCCGCCAGGCCGAAGCTGTTGGTCCCGCTGGCGACGTGCTTGAACACCGAATCGCGGTAGCCGAAGGCGCACTGCCCCGCATCGAGGGTGAAGCTGCGCCCGGTGTCCAGCGCGATAGCGTCCAGCGACTCGAACCGGTCCTGCAGCTCGACACCGTAGGCGCCGATGTTCTGCACCGGCGACCCGCCCACCGTGCCGGGTATCAGCGCCAGGTTCTCCAGGCCAGGGAAGCCGTTGTCCACCGCCCACTCGACGGCCTCGTGCCAGTTTTCCCCGGCGCCGGCCTCCACGATCCAGGCGCGCGGCGTGTCTTCGACCAGGCGCAGGCCCTTGATCTCGACCTTCAGCACCAACGGCTTGACGTCGCCGGTCAGCACGATGTTGCTGCCCCCGCCGAGCACAAACTTGGGTGCATCGCGCCATGCCGCATCGGCCAGCACAGCCAGCACGTCGGCCTCCGAGGCGATGCGCGCAAGGTGCTGCGCGCGCGCCACGATGCCGAAGCTGTTGTAGGGCTGCAGCGGGACATTGTGCTCAACGATCATGGGAGAATTGTCTCATTCAAGCTTGCGCCATTGGCCTTACAGGAGGCATCACATGCCCTCATTCGATACCGTCTGCGAACCCAACCTCCCCGAAGTCAAGAACGCCGTGGAGAACACGGCCAAGGAAATCGGCACCCGCTTCGACTTCAAGGGCACCTCCGCCGCGATCGAACTCAAGGAGAAGGACATCACCCTCATCGGCGATGCCGACTTCCAGCTCGTGCAGGTGGAGGACATCCTGCGCAACAAGCTCACCAAGCGCAGCGTGGACGTGCGCTTCCTCGACAAGGGCGACGTGCAGAAGATTGGCGGCGACAAGGTCAAGCTGGTCATCAAGGTCAAGAGCGGCATCGAGAGCGAGCAATCGAAGAAGATCCAGCGCCTGATCAAGGACAGCAAGCTCAAGGTGCAGGCCGCCATCCAGGGCGATGCGGTGCGCGTGACCGGCGCCAAGCGCGACGACCTGCAGGCAGCCATGGCCCTGATCAAAAAGGATCTGGCTGACATGCCGCTGAGCTTCAACAACTTCCGGGACTGATCTTGCAGCGAACCCTCCTCGTTGCCGCGGCTCTGTTCGCGGCCAGCATGCTGGCGCATGCCGATTCGGTGATGCTCACCGGCACCATCGGCAGCCGCGCCATCCTCATCGTCAACGGCGGCGCGCCAAAGACGGTGGCGGTGGGTGAGACCTGGCAAGGCGTGCGCGTGGTGTCGGTGCAGTCGGACCAGGCGCAGGTCGAGATGGGCGGCAAGCGGCTCGCGCTGCGGATGGACACGCCGGTGAGCGTGGGCGCTTCCGGCGGTGGCAAGCCGGAGGGCAAGCGCATCGTGATGACGGTCGACAGCCGTGGGCACTTCATGGGCGGCGGCATGATCAACGGACGACCGGTGAGCTTCATGCTCGACACCGGCGCCACCAGCGTGTCCCTCTCGGCCGCGGACGCGGTGCGCATCGGACTCGACTACCAGAAAGGCACCGCGGTGCAGATGAACACTGCCAACGGCGTGATCCAGGGGTATCGGGTGAAACTGGGTTCCGTGCGCGTGGGCGACGTCGAGGTCTACGACGTCGATGCGGTCGTGTCGCCGCAGCCAATGCCCTACGTGCTGCTGGGCAACAGCTTCATCAACCACTTCTCGATGCGGCGCGACGCGGACCAGATGGTCCTCGAGAAGCGCTTCTGATAAAAAGCGCGCGGCCCCTCGTCTCGGTTTTCCACCGCGCGACCCGAGGCTTCGGGGGTGGGTTTCGTTTCAGCCCTGCGCGGCAGTGACCACGACCTCGATCTTGTAGCCCGGGTTGGCCAGCTTGGCCTGCACCGTGGCGCGCGGCGGTGTGTGGCCGGGGGCGACCCACGCATCCCACACCTCGTTCATCACGGTGATGTCGGCGATGTCGGGCAGGAAGATCTGCACCATCAGCATGCGCGACTTGTCGCTGCCCGCTTCGGCCAGCAGGCGGTCGATCATGCCGAGCACCTGCTGCGTCTGGCCGCGCATGTCGGCGGTGGTGTCGTCGGGCACCTGGCCCGCCAGATAGACGGTGCCGTTGTGGACAGCCGTTTCGCTCAGGCGCGGGCCGACGTGGAAGCGCTGGAGTTCAGCCATGGTGTGTCATTCCTTCTTTTTCTTCGAGCCGAGCTTCGACTCCGTGCCGGCAATGAGCCGCTGGATGTTTTCGCGATGACGCCAGGCGAGCAACAGGCTCATGCCGACCATCGCGACGAATGCCGTGGCGTCGAGCTTCCAGACGATGCCGCCGCCGAGCAGGTAGTAGGCCGGCGCGAACAGCGCCGCAGCGAGCGAGGCCAGCGACGAATAGCGGAAGAACAGCGCCACGATGAGCCATGTGCCGCCCGTGGCCAACCCGAGCAGCCAGTCGAGCCCCAACAGCACGCCGGCCGCCGTCGCCACGCCCTTGCCGCCCTGGAATCCGAAGAACACCGGATAGAGGTGGCCGAGGAATGCTGCCAGGCCAGCCAGTGCGGCGATGCCCATGTCCATGCCCCATGCAGCGCCGAAATGCATGACCAGGAACACCGGCAGCCAGCCCTTGATGGCGTCGAGCAGCAGCGTGGCCAATGCGGCGGCCTTGTTGCCCGAACGCAGCACATTGGTCGCGCCGGGATTGCCGCTGCCATAGCTGCGCGGATCGGCCATGCCCATGGCCTTGCTCACGATCACCGCGAAGGACAGCGAGCCGATCAGGTAAGAGGCAACGATGGCGACGACAGACGGCCAATGAAAATTCAACGTGGACTCCGACCGGAAAAATGGTCGCTCATTCTGCCAGCGCGCACTGCCCTGGTTTCGCGCCCAGCAAGGTGATGCACACCTGAGGGTCGATGCCAACGAGATAGCCGCGCCGGCCGCCGTTGATGGCAATCCTGGGCAGCTCGAGGATGCTCGACTCGATGTACACCGGCATGCTGCGCCTGGTGCCGAAGGGTGACGTGCCGCCCACCAGGTAGCCGCTGTGCCGGTTCGCGACGTCCGGCTTGCAGGGCTCGACCGACTTCGCGCCGATCTGCCGCGCCAGGTTCTTGGTGGACACGGTGCGGTTGCCGTGCATCAGCACCAGCAACGGCTTCGCGTCCTGGTCCTGCATGACCAGCGTCTTGACGACCGTGAACGGGTCGAGGCCGAGCGTGGCCGCGCTGTGCTGCGCGCCGCCGTGCTCGAGGTACTCGTAGGGGTGCTCGGTAAAGGCGATCTTGTTCGCACGCAATAGTTGCGTGGCGGGGGTTTCGCTGACGTGCGCTTTCTTCGCCATCGGCCGGTCACATCGCAGGGTCGCGAATCTCCCAGCGGATCTTGTCGATCTCGACCAGAACTTCCGCCGGCAGCGTGGTGCCGAACGCATCGATGTCCTCGTCGAGTTGCGCCACCGTGGTGACGCCGATGATGGTGCTCGTGACGTGCCACTTCGTGTAGCAATAGGCGAGCGCCATCCGCGTGGGCGTGAGGCCGTGGTCGCGCGCCAGCTGGTTGTAGCGGCGCGCGGCGCGCAAGGCGTCGGGGCGGCCCCAGCGTTGCTTGCGCACCGATTCGAAGCTGGAGATGCGCGCACCCTTCGGCGCATCCGGGCCGTCGATGCCGCCCTGGTCGTACTTGCCGGTAAGCAGCCCGAACGCGAGCGGCGAATACACGAGCAGCGACACATGGAGCCGATGCATCGCCTCGTCCATGCCGTTCTCGTGCGCGCGGTTGACTAAATTGAACGCGTTCTGCACCGAGGCCACGCGCGGCAGGCCGTGCTGTTCGGCCAGGCGCACGAACTCGTGCACGCCCCAGGGCGTCTCGTTCGACAGGCCGATGTGGCGCACCTTGCCGGCCTTGACGAGGCCCGCCAGCGCTTCGAGCTGGTCATGGATGGGCGTGGCCGACGTCTCCTTCGCCGGGTCGTAGTAGATGTTGCCGAACTGCGGGACATGGCGCTCCGGCCAGTGGATCTGGTAGAGGTCGATCACGTCGGTCTTCAGGCGCTCCAGGCTGGCGTCGCACGAGGCCACGATGTCGGCCGGCGTCATGCCCTTGCCCTCGCGCACCCACGGCATGCCGCGCGACGGGCCGGCGACCTTGGTGGCCAGCGTGACCTTCTGGCGCACGCCCGGGTTGGCCGCGAACCAGTTGCCGATGATGGTCTCCGTGGCGCCGCAGGTTTCCTTGCGCGTCGGCACGGCATAGATCTCGGCCGTGTCGATGAAGTCGACGCCGCGCTCCAGCGAGCGGTTGAGGATCTGGTGCGAGGTCGCTTCGTCGACCTGCTCGCCAAAGACCATGGTGCCGAGGCAGATCGGCGTGACGTGAAGCTTGCTCTGGCCGAGCGGGACTTTGCGGAGTTCGGTTTTTTGCATGCGCGGGATGCTACCGCCGCGATCGGGAACGCGTGACCTCGCCGCCAGAAACCCGCGCGGGCACGGGCCGATGCCGCATGGCAGGGCCGCGCCAGGCCGCGCCCGCGCAGTGGCGCTGCAGCGCCACGAGCCTTCGAAGGTGTCACGTGTGGCTCCGCCTCTCGCGGAGTCGCTGCTTATGATCGGCCGCATGTACCAGCCTCTCCGTCCTGCCCGCAGCGAATTCATCCCGGTGCGCGGGCTCCAATATCACGTGTTGCATTGGGGCGATCCGACGCCCGGCCAGGCGCCGCTGGTGCTGCTGCACGGCTGGATGGACGTGGCGGCGTCCTGGCAGTTCGTGGTGGACTCGTTTGCCCAGGAACGCCACGTGATCGCCCCCGACTGGCGCGGCTTCGGCCTCACCGAGGCGCCGGGCGTGGACAACTACTGGATCGCCGACTACATGGCCGACCTCGACTGGCTGCTCGACCACTACGCGGGCGAGGCCAAAGTCGACATCGTCGGCCACAGCATGGGTGGCAACGTGCTCATGCAATACGCCGGCGTGCGGCCGCAGCGCGTGCGTCGCGTGGTCAACCTCGAAGGCTTCGGCATGCCGGCCGCACAGGCCGATGAAGCGCCGGCGCGCTACGGCAAGTGGATGGACGAGATCAAGCGCATGCACCGCGGCGAACTGGACCTGCACCCCTACACGACGCTGGCGGGCGTGGCGCGGCGGCTCATGAAGACCAACCCGCGCCTGAGCCCCGACAAGGCCCACTGGCTGGCCAGCCAATGGGCGCGCGAGACCACCACCGAGGACGGCCGCCCTCAATGGCAGATCCGCGGCGAACCGGGCCACAAGATCACCAGCGCGCAGAACTACCGGGTCGATGAAGTCCTCGCGATGTACCGCCGCATCACGGCCCCGGTGCTCGCGGTGATCGCTGACGGCAACAGCCTGGGCGGCTGGTGGAAAGACCGCTACACGCTCAACGACTACCACGAGCGCCTCAAGTCCGTGCCCGATGCGCGCGTGGAGACGGTGGCGCAGGCGGGTCACATGCTGCATCACGACCAGCCGGCCCGGGTCGCCTCGCTGATCGCCCAGTTCCTGGCGGGCTGAGCGGCCAGGGGAACGCGCGGCTCGCGCAGGGCGCGAGGCGTGGGTGCCGTTTCCCTCTTGACACGTGCCGCAACGCGCGGTCTTCTCCGACACGGCGAGCGGGCGGGCTCGGGCAGACTCCTCAGGTTTTGCCCCACCCGCCCTTGCCCATGAATCGCCAGACCCTGATCGACAACCAAGCCTTCCAGCGCGTGCTGAGCCGCAACGTCAAGTTGCCGCTGATCGCGGGCCTCGTGGGGGCAGTGATTTTCGCGGGGCTGATCTTCTACCTGCTGTCCGTGATTGCCTGGGTGGAGCACACCGACCAGGTGACGCGCAGCGCGACCGAGGCGCAGCGCCTGTCGGTGGACATGGAGTCCAGCATGCGCGGCTTCCTGATCAGCGGGGACGCACGCTTCCTGGAGCCCTACGAGTCGGCCCAGGCGCGCATCGAAGGCAGGCTGTCGGCCCTGCGCGAACTGGTTTCCGACAACCCGCAGCAGGTGCAGCGCGTCGACCGCATCACGGCGGAGCAGAAGAGCTGGCTCGCCTACGCCGGCGAACTGATCGCTGCACGGCGGCTCGACGAGGACTATCGCAAGGCGGTCGTCTCCGGCCGCGGCCGTGCGCTCAGCGAGGCCATGCGCGACGAGTACACGGCCTTCCTCGAAACGGAACAGGCCCTGCGATTCCAGCGCAACAACACCGCCAACAACACCAGCATGGTGGTGGTCGGCTCGTATGTCCTGTTCAGCCTCCTGCTGACCGGGCTGCTGGCCTACTTCGGCCGTCGCCAGCTCACGCAGCTCTCCGGCAGCTATGAGGCCGCGCTGGCCGAGCAGGCCGCACATGCCGAGATCCTGCACCAGCAAGCCTGGTTGCGCAGCGCACAGACCGAACTGGCGGCCGAACTGGTGGGCCAGCTCAGCGCCCGCGAGTTGGGCCGCAAGGCGCTGGCATTCTTCGGGCGCCACGTCGGCAGCGGCGTCGGCGCCTTGTATGTGCGCGAGCCGCACGGACAACTGCGCCGCGTCGCGAGCTACGGATTTTCCGCGGAGGCGGAGGCCAGCCCGCAGGTCTTCGCGCCCACGGAATCCCTGCTCGGCCAGGCCGCGGCGGAGAAGCGGACGATGCTCGTGGAGCCGGTCGCGGCCGACTACCTCAAGGTCAACTCGGGCCTCGGCGACACCGCGCCGCGCGCTGCGCTGCTGCTACCGGTGACCAATGAAGGCCAGGTCAACGGCGTGATCGAGCTGGGCTTGATGCACCGGCCGAACGACCGCGCCTCCTCGCTGCTCGACGCCGTGGCCGGCAACATCGGCAGCGCCGTCGCCGCGGCGCGCTATCGCGAGCAGCTGCAGGACGCGTTGGCCGAGACGCAGCAACTCAACGAGGAGCTGCAGGTGCAGCAGGAAGAGCTGCGCACCGCCAACGAGGAGCTGGAGGAACAGTCGCGCGTGCTGCGCCAGTCGCAAGCCACGCTGGAAAACCAGCAGGCCGAACTGGAGCAGACCAACAGCCAGCTCTCCGAGCGCACCGAGGCGCTGGACCAGCGCAATGCCGCGCTCAAGCGCGTGCAGCTGGACCTGGAAGACCGTGCCGACGAGCTGCAGCGCGCCAGCCGCTACAAGTCCGAGTTCCTGGCCAACATGTCGCACGAGCTGCGCACGCCGCTCAACAGCGCACTGATCCTGGCCAGGCTGCTCGGCGACAACCCGCAAGGCAACCTGACGCCGGAGCAGGTGAAATTCGCCGAATCGATCTATTCGTCCGGCAACGACCTGCTGGTGTTGATCAACGACATCCTCGACATTGCCAAGGTCGAGGCCGGCAAGCTCGACGTCGTGCCGGAGATCATCACGCTCGCAAGCCTGGCCCAGGGCCTGACGATGACCTTCACGCCGCTGGCCCAGAACAAGAAGCTGGACTTCAAGCTCGAGGTCGCGCCCGACGCACCCACCAGCCTCGTCAGCGACCGGCAGCGGGTCGAGCAGATCCTGAGGAATCTGATGTCGAACGCCATCAAGTTCACCGACCGCGGCGCCGTGCGCCTGCACGCGATGCGCGGCACCGATGGCGGCGTGCGCCTGGCCGTGAGCGATTCGGGCATCGGCATCGCACCTGACCAGCAGGAGGTGATCTTCGAAGCCTTCCGCCAGGCCGACGGCACCACCAGCCGGCGCTATGGCGGCACCGGCCTGGGCCTGTCGATCTCGCGCGACCTCACGCGGCTGCTCGGCGGCACCCTGTCCGTCGACAGCGCGCCCGGCGAAGGCAGCACCTTCACGCTGGAACTGCCGGCCGACATCGACAAGCCGCTGGAAACATCCGGC
The DNA here is from genome assembly GCF_018449755.1 of Variovorax sp. dw_954. NCBI lineage: Bacteria > Pseudomonadati > Pseudomonadota > Betaproteobacteria > Burkholderiales > Comamonadaceae > Variovorax > Variovorax sp. dw_954. The sequence continues at coordinate 132,728 of NZ_JAAVVD010000015.1, forward strand.
CGCAAGGGCGACGCCGTGCCGGCCGCGCGGACCGCCCCGGCCATGCGCTCGCTCCATGTGCCCGCGGTCGCCAAGCCAGTGTCGTCGCCAACCGTGCCGGCCCCCGAGATCCCGCAGTTCTCCGATGACCGCGAACTGCCGCCCGACCCGTCGCGCCGCGTGCTGGTCATCGAGGATGAGCCGCAGTTCGCCCACATCCTCTACGACCTGGCCCACGAGCTGGGCTACCGCTGCCTGGTCGCGCACGGCGCCATCGATGGCTTCGACCTGGCCGCGAAGTTCGTGCCGGACGCGATCCTGCTCGACATGCGCCTGCCCGACAGCCCCGGCCTGCAGGTGCTGCAGCACCTCAAGGACGATCCGCGCACGCGGCACATTCCGGTGCATGTGGTCTCGGCCCACGACCAGTCGGAGGCCGCGCTGCACATGGGCGCGATCGGCTATGCGCTGAAGCCCACCACGCGCGAACAGTTGAAGGCCGTGTTCCGCAAGCTCGAGGAGAAGCTCGCGCAGAAGGTCAAGCAGGTGCTCGTGGTGGAAGACGACGACCTGCAGCGCGACAGCGTGATCCGGCTCATCTCGGACGAGGACGTCGCCATCACCGCGGTCGCCACCGGCGAGGAAGCGCTGGCCCTGCTGCGCCAGCGCGTATTCGACTGCATGATCACCGACCTGAAGCTGCCTGACCTGCAAGGCAGCGAACTGCTGAAGCGCATGGCGTCGGAGGAGATCGTCTCGTTCCCGCCCGTCATCGTCTACACCGGCCGCAACCTCACGCGCGACGAGGAGGCCGAACTGCTGCGCTATTCGCGCTCGATCATCATCAAGGGCGCACGCTCGCCGGAGCGGCTGCTCGACGAGGTCACGCTGTTCCTGCACAAGGTCGAGTCCAAGCTGTCGAGCGAGCGCCAGACCATGCTGAAGACCGCGCGCGGGCGCGACCGCGTCTTCGAAGGCCGCCGCATCCTGCTGGTGGACGACGACGTGCGCAACATCTTCGCGCTGACGAGTGCGCTGGAGCAGCGCGGCGCCGTGGTCGAGATCGGCCGCAACGGCGTGGAGGCGCTCGACAAGCTCGACCGCGTGCCCGACATCGACCTGGTGCTGATGGACGTGATGATGCCGGAGATGGACGGCCTCGAGGCCACGCGCCGCCTGCGCCGCGACCCGCGCTTCCAGAAGCTGCCGGTCATCGCCGTCACCGCCAAGGCCATGAAGGACGACCAGGAGCAATGCATCGCCGCGGGCGCCAGCGACTACCTGGCCAAGCCGGTCGACCTGGACCGCCTGTTCTCGCTGCTGCGCGTGTGGATGCCGAAGATGGAGCGCCTGTGAACCAGTCCGCGGCGTCCTCGAAGGCGCAGCCGCCCGACAACACCGCCATCGAACTGCGGCTGTTGATGGAGGCGATCTACCTCAAGTACAACCACGACTTCCGGGACTACACCGGCGCCTCGCAGAAGCGCCGCGTGTTGTACGCGCTGGACCAGCTCGACCTGCCGACCATCTCAGCGCTGCAGGAGAAGGTGCTGCGCGACCCGGCCCTGTTCGCGCGACTGCTGCAGTTCCTCACGATCCCCGTGAGCGAGATGTTCCGCGACCCGGCCTACTTCCTGGCGCTGCGCCGGCAGGTGGTGCCGGTGCTGCACACCTATCCGTCGATCAAGGTCTGGGTGGCCGGGTGCAGCACCGGCGAAGAGGTCTATTCGCTGGCCATCCTGCTGCGCGAGGAAGGCCTGCTGGAACGCGCGCTGATCTACGCCACCGACATCAACCCCGCCTCGCTCGACAAGGCGCGCCAGGGTATCTTCGGGCTCGACGCGGTGCGCGGCTTCACGGCCAACTACCAGCGCGCCGGCGGCCAGCGCGCCTTCTCCGACTACTACACCGCCGCCTACGACGCGGCCCGCTTCGACCCGAGCCTGCGCGCCAACGTGATCTTTGCCGACCACAGCCTGGCCACCGACAGCGTGTTCGCGGAGACGCAACTGGTGTCCTGCCGCAACGTGCTGATCTACTTCAACCGGCAGCTGCAGGACCGGGCGCTCGGGCTGTTCCACGAGTCGCTTTGCCATCGCGGCTTCCTTGGCCTCGGCAGCAAGGAAAGCATCGATTTCTCGGCGTACGCCGAACGCTTCCGTGCGCTCTCGCCGCTCGAGCGGATCTACAGGAAGGCGCAATGAGCCAGGCGTTGCCGTCCGGAACTGCCCGCACCGAAGCGCAAGCCCCGGAGCTCGGCTCATGAACGGCCGCATGTTCGAAGCCATCGTGATCGGTGCGTCGGCGGGCGGCGTCGACGCACTGATGGTGCTGCTGGCCGACCTGCCTGTCGGCTGGCGCATCCCGCTCGTGGCGGTGCTGCACCTGCCCGAAGCGCACGAAAGCCGACTGCCCGAGGTGTTTCGCCCGCGCCTGCCCATGGATGTTCGCGAGGCCCGTGACAAGGCGCCCATCGCGCCTCGCACGCTCTACTTCGCGGCGCCGGGCTATCACCTCTCCATCGAGCGCGACCGCTGCTTCTCGCTGAGTTGCGAGCCGCCGCTGCACTGGTCCCGCCCTTCCATCGACGTGCTGATGGCTTCGGCGGCCGATGCCTATGGCCCTGCACTCGCCGGCCTCGTGCTGACCGGCGCCAACGAAGACGGCGCCGACGGCCTCGCCCTGATCCACCGCGCGGGCGGCTTCACCGCCGTGCAGGATCCCGACGAAGCCCAGGCACCCACCATGCCCCGCGCCGCGCTGGCGCGACATCGGCCCGACCACGTCCTTCCCTTGCGCCAACTGCGCGACCTGCTCCTGAAACTGGATTCCGCCCATGCCCCTTGAACACGAAAGCAAGCTGTTGCTGGTCGACGACTTGCCTGAGAACCTGCTGGCGCTCGACGCCCTGGTGCGGGGCGAGGGGCGCACGGTGTTCCAGGCATCGTCAGCCGATGCGGCGCTTGCGCTGATGCTGGAGCACGAGTTCGCGCTGGCGATCCTCGACGTGCAGATGCCGGGCATGAACGGCTTCGAGCTGGCCGAGATGATGCGCGGCACCGAGCGCACGCGGCACATCCCGATCATCTTCGTGAGCGCCGCGGGCAGCGAACTCAACTATGCCTTCAAGGGCTATGAAAGCGGCGCGGTCGACTTCCTGCAGAAGCCGCTGGATGGCCACGTGGTGCAGAGCAAGGTCAGCGTGTTCGTCGACCTCTACCGGCACCGCAAGGCGCTCAGGCGCGAGATGGACGCGCTGGCCGCCTCGCACCGGCAGACCGAGCAGCTGGTGAAGCAGTTGCAGGCCGCGCAATGCGAGCTGGAGCGGGCGGTGCGCATGCGCGACGACTTCATGTCGATGGTGTCGCACGAGTTGCGCACGCCCCTCAACACGCTCTACTTGGAGACGCAGGTGCGCAAGCTGCACCTGTCGCGCGGCAACAGCGCACCCTTCGAGGCGGAGCGGCTGCCCGCGATGATCGAGCGCGACCAGCGCCAGATCCAGAACATGGTGCGGCTGATCGACGACATGCTCGACGTGTCGCGGCTGCGCAGCGGGAGCCTGTCGATCCAGCCCAAGCCCGTGGATGCCGCCGCGCTCGCACGGCGCGTCGTCGAAAGCCTGGCGCAGCAGGCCGAAGCCGCCGGCTGCGTCATCACGCTGGGAGCGCCGCTGGCGGTTCATGGCGCGTGGGACGAATTCCGCATCGAGCAGGTGCTGACCAACCTGCTCACCAACGCGATGCGCTATGGCGCCGGCAAGCCGGTCGCGGTGACGGTCGCGGCGAGCGACGGCCAGGCGCACATCAAGGTGCGCGACAACGGCCTGGGCATCGCGGTGGTCGACCAGGAGCGCATCTTCGGCCAGTTCGAACGCACCGAATCCAGCCGCAAGCAGGCTCCGGGCCTGGGTCTGGGCCTCTACATCGCGCGGCAGATCGTTCATGCCCATGGCGGCGAGATCCTGGTCGAAAGCACACCCGGCCAGGGCGCCTGCTTCACCGTGGTGCTGCCGCTGCAATCCCCGGGGGGGTAGACCCGCAGCGGGCGGTCCCGCCGGTTGGCCGACAATCTCGGGTTTCGAAAATCACGACTCGGGATGTTCATGCACAAGAAATCGAAAAGGCTGGGGAAAGTCGCGCTGGCCCTCGGCTGCCTGGTCGCGCCCGCCGCGTGGGCGCAGGATGCTTCCGTTGCCACGCCTGCCGACCCCGCTCCCGCTACCGGTCCCGCTACCGCCACGGTCCAGCCCAGCGCCCCCGCGGCCTTTCCGACACTGAAGGACGGCGCCAAGTGGGAATTCACCTTCTCGCCCTACAGCTATCACTTCCACAGCGATCCGGAACACAAGAACGTCTGGCTGGTCGGGCTGGCGCGGCTGCGGGAAGACGGCCAGATCTGGGGCTTTGCCGCTTTCACCAACTCCTTCGGCCAGCCTTCGGCCTATGCCTACTACGGCCATATCTGGGAAAACCTCTTCGATCAGCCGAAGCTTTATGCCAAGCTCACCGCGGGCATCCTGTACGGCTACAAGGGCAAGTACAAGGACAAGGTCCCGTACAACCACAACGGCTGGTCGCCGGGCCTGATCCCGTCCGTGGGCTGGCGCGTCACGCCCAACGATGCCTTCGAGCTGGCCACCCTGGGCACTGCGGGCATCACCTTCATGTACAACAGACGGTTCTGACCCTCCCGGGCCGGGCGGCACCCGCCCGCCGCGCGCCCTCGCTTGTGCCCTTCGCCGCAGACAGTATTCCAGCGTGAGAAAATACCGGGTTGCCTCCCGGTCACGCCGGGCCACCGAACACACACAAGCAGGACACATCATGGACGCAGAACAAATCAACCAGATCGGCACCAACCTCGCGGACCTGAGCGTCCGGACAGTCGATCTCCGGAGGTATCTTTGACTACGATGCCAAAGCTGAACGACTGAGGACAGTCAACGCATCGCTCGAAGACCCGACGGTCTGGAACGACCCCAAGAAAGCCCAGGAACTGGGCCGCGAGAAGAAATCGCTCGACGACGTGGTCGAGACGATCAGCAAGCTCACGAGCGAGCTGGCCGACAACACCGAGCTGTATGAGATGTCGAAGGCCGACGGCGACCTCGACGGACTGCAGGCCATCTCGGACGACGCCGGCAAGCTGGAAGCGCTGATCAAGCAGCTCGAATTCCGCCGGATGTTCAACAACCCGGCCGACCCGCTCAACGCCTTCGTGGACATCCAGGCCGGCGCCGGCGGCACCGAGGCCTGCGACTGGGCCAGCATGTTGCTGCGCCAGTACCTCAAGTACGCCGAGCGCAAGGGCTTCAAGACCACCATCGAGGACGAGTCGCCCGGCGACACGGCCGGCATCAAGGGCGCGACCATCAAGGTCGAGGGCGACTACGCCTTCGGCCTGCTGCGCACCGAGACCGGCGTGCACCGCCTGGTGCGCAAGTCGCCCTTCGACTCGTCGGGCGGCCGTCACACCAGCTTCGCCAGCATCTTCGTCTACCCGGAGATCGACGACTCGATCGAGATCGACATCAACCCATCCGACGTGCGCACCGACACCTTCCGCGCCAGCGGCGCCGGTGGCCAGCACATCAACAAGACCGACTCGGCGGTGCGCCTCACGCACATCCCGACCGGCATCGTGGTGCAGTGCCAGGACGGCCGCAGCCAGCACAGCAACCGCGACGTCGCGTGGAAGCGCCTGCGCTCGCGCCTGTACGACCACGAGTTGCGCAAGCGCCAGGAAGAGCAGCAGAAGCTCGAAGACAGCAAGACCGACGTGGGCTGGGGCCACCAGATCCGCAGCTACGTGCTGGACAACAGCCGCATCAAGGACCTGCGCACCAACGTCGAGATCTCGGCCACGCAGAAGGTGCTGGACGGCGACCTCGATGCCTTCATCGAGGCTTCGCTGAAGCAAGGCGTCTGATGAAGGTCGAAGCGCTGATCTTCGACATGGACGGCACCATGATCGACTCCATGCCCTGGCATGCGAAGTCGTGGGTGGTGTTCGCGCGCAACCACAAGCTCGACATCGACGTGAGCGACCTGCTCGCGCGCACCACCGGCCGCACCGGCGTCGAATGCATGCGCGTGCTGTTCGACGACCGCGTGCTGAGCGACGCCGAATGCGAGGCGCTGGTGCACGAGAAGGAAACGATCTACCGCGATCTGTTCCACGACAACTTCACGGAGGTCGCGGGCTTCACTGCCTTTGCCAAGGCCGCCGTAGCACGCGGCCTGAAGATCGCCGTCGGCACGGCCGGCGACAAGCACAACATCGAGTTCGCGATGTCGCGCCTGAAGATGGACCCTCTGCCGCTGGCCATCGTCGGTGGCGACGAGGGCTTGACCGGCAAGCCGACGCCGGCCATCTTCCTGGAGGCCGCGCGCCGCATCGGCGCCGACCCGGCCCGCTGCATCGTCTTCGAGGATGCGCCCTTCGGCATCGAGGCCGCGCGCCGCGGCGGCATGCGCGCCGTGGCCGTCTGCAGTACCCACACCACCCAGGAGCTGGCCGGCCCGCATGTGATGGCGGCGGTCAAGGACTACGAAGAACTCGCTCAATCAAATTTTCTGGAGACACTCGATGCAACTGCGTGATGCACAACCCGTGGCGGTTCGTCGCGAGGACTACGCCGCACCGGCGTGGTGGATCGACACCGTCGACCTCACCTTCGACCTGGACCCAGCCAAGACCCGCGTGCTCAACCGCATGCGCATGCGCCGCAACATGGACGTTCCGGCACAAGCGCTGCGCCTGGACGGCGACGAACTCAACCTGGCGCGCGTGCTGGTCGACGGCCAGGGCGCATCCTTCCGCATGGAAGGCGACCAGTTGGTGATCGACACCCTGCCCGACGCCTTCGAACTGGAACTCTTCACCACCTGCTGCCCGAGCAAGAACACCAAGCTCATGGGCCTGTTCGTGAGCGAGGACACCTTCTTCACCCAGTGCGAGGCCGAAGGCTTCCGCCGCATCACCTACTTCCTCGATCGTCCCGACGTGATGGCGAGCTACCAGGTCACGCTGCGCGCCAACAAGTCGCTCTATCCCGTGCTGCTGTCCAACGGCAACCTGGTCGACCAGGGTGACCTGCCCGAGGGCCGCCACTTCGCGAAGTGGGTCGATCCGTTCAAGAAGCCCAGCTACCTGTTCGCCCTCGTGGCCGGCAAGCTGGTCGCACGCGAGCAGCGCATCAAGGCGCGCAACGGCAAGGAGCACCTGCTCCAGGTCTATGTGCGTGCCGGCGACCTCGACAAGACCGAGCATGCGATGAACTCGCTGATCCATTCGGTGACGTGGGATGAGGCCCGCTTCGGCCTGCCGCTGGACCTGGACCGCTTCATGATCGTCGCCACCAGCGACTTCAACGCGGGCGCGATGGAGAACAAGGGCCTGAACATCTTCAACACGAAGTATGTTCTGGCCAACCAGGCCACCGCCACCGACGCCGACTACAGCAACATCGAAAGCGTCGTCGGCCACGAGTACTTCCACAACTGGTCGGGCGACCGCGTCACCTGCCGCGACTGGTTCCAGCTCTCGCTGAAGGAAGGCCTCACCGTCTTCCGCGACCAGGAGTTCAGCCAGGACCTGTGCGCCGACGCCTCGGCGCGTGCCGTCAAGCGCATCGAGGACGTGCGCGTGCTGCGCACCGCCCAGTTCCCCGAGGACGCCGGCCCGATGGCGCATCCGGTGCGGCCTGACAGCTACATCGAGATCAGCAACTTCTACACCGTCACCATCTACGAGAAGGGTGCCGAGGTGGTGCGCATGATGCAGACGCTGGTCGGCCGCAAGGGCTTCGAAAAGGGCATCACGCTGTACTTCGAACGCCACGACGGCGACGCCGTGACCTGCGACGACTTCGCGCAGGCCATCGCCGATGCCAACCCCGAATCCGAACTGGCCGCCCTGCTGCCGCAGTTCAAGCGCTGGTATTCGCAAGCCGGCACGCCGCGCGTCACTGCACGCGGTCTCTACGACGCCGCCGCGCGCACCTACACGCTGGACTTCACGCAGAGCTGCGCGCCCACGCCCGGCCAGGCGCACAAGGAACCCTTCGTGATCCCGGTGACGCTCGGCCTGCTCTCGCAGGACGGCCGCGAGCTGCCGCTGCACCTGCAGGGCGACGAAGACGCGGCCACCGTCCAGTCGCACACGCTGGTGCTCACGCAGCAGCACGAGAGCATCACCTTCAACAGCATCGACAGCGAACCGGTGCCGTCGATCCTGCGCGGCTTCAGCGCGCCGGTGGTGCTCGACTTCGAGTACACCGATGCCCAGTTGCTCACGCTGCTGGCCAACGACCCCGATCCGTTCAACCGCTGGGAGGCCGGCCAGCGCCTGGCCATGCGTCGTGCGCTCGGTGCCATCATCGGGCAGGCGGCGGATGCGGCCGGGCTGGACGATGCCTACATCCAGGCCATGCGCGGCGTGCTGCGCGACCCGAAGCTCGATTCCGCCTTCAAGGAACTGGTGCTCACGCTGCCGTCGGAGACCTACATCTCTGAACAGCTCGAGGTGGTCGACCCGCAACGCGTGCATGCCGTGCATGAGGCGATGCGCGCCCAGCTCGCCACCGCGCTGCTCAGTGACTGGGAATGGGCCTATGAGCAGAACCATGACACCGGCGCCTATCACCCCGACCCGCTGTCGGCCGGCCGCCGCGCGCTGTCCGGCCTGGCGCTGGACAACCTGTGCCTGGCGGCGCGTGCATCGGGCGACACCGTGTGGCCCGGCAAGACGCTGCAGCGCTTCAAGGACGCGGGCAACATGACCGACCGCTTCAACGCGCTCTATGCGCTGGTGTCGTCGGGCCATGCGCTGGCGCAACAGGCGCTGGCGCGCTTCCACGCGATCTTCAAGAACGAGGCACTGGTGCTCGACAAGTGGTTCTCGCTGCAGGCCGGCGCGCCCGACCGCGGCGGCGACGTGCTGCCGCTCGTCAAGCAGTTGATGAAGCACCCGGACTTCTCGCTCAAGAACCCGAACCGTGCGCGCAGCGTGATCTTCAGCTATTGCAGCGCCAACCCCGGCGCCTTCCATCGCACCGACGCCGCAGGCTACGTCTGGTGGAGCGACCGCGTGATCGAACTCGATGCGATCAACCCGCAAGTGGCGGCCCGCCTCGCCCGCTCGCTCGACCGCTGGAGCAAGCTGGCCGAACCCTACCGCAGCGCCGCCCGCGAAGCCATCGCGCGTGTTGCGGCACGGCCAGACCTCAGCAAGGACACGCAAGAAGTCGTCAGCCGCGCCCTTGCAGGCTGAAAAACTTGAATTGATATGCCACAGAACATTTCACTGACCCGCTACCTCGTCGAACAGCAACGCATCGACGACAAGATCCCCGCGCAACTGCGCCTACTGCTCGAAGTGGTCGCGCGCGCCTGCAAGAGCATCAGCCAGGCCGTCAACAAGGGCGCGCTCGGCGGCGTGCTCGGCACGGCCGAGAGCGAGAACGTGCAGGGCGAGATCCAGAAGAAGCTCGACATCATCGCCAACGAGGTGCTGATCGAGGCCAACGAATGGGGCGGCCACCTGGCAGCCATGGCCAGCGAGGAAATGGACACCATCCACCTCGTGCCAAACCGCTATCCGCAAGGCGAATACCTGCTGCTGTTCGACCCGCTCGACGGCTCCAGCAACATCGACGTGAACGTCAGCATCGGCACCATCTTCAGCGTGCTGAAAAAGCCGGAAGGCCAAGCCGGCGTGCAGGAGTCCGATTTCCTGCAGGCCGGCAACAAGCAGGTCGCGGCCGGGTACTGCATCTACGGCCCGCAGACCACGCTGGTGCTCACGGTCGGCGACGGTGTCGCGATGTTCACGCTCGACCGCGAGCAGGGGTCCTTCATCCTCACCGACGAGAACCTCACGATCCCCGCGGACACGAAGGAGTTCTCGATCAACATGAGCAACAAGCGTCATTGGGCGCCGCCCGTGACGCGCTACATCGACGAATGCCTGGAAGGCAAAGACGGCCCGCGCGGCAAGGACTTCAACATGCGCTGGATCGCCAGCATGGTGACGGACGTGCATCGCATCCTCATGCGCGGCGGCATCTTCATGTACCCGTGGGACAAGCGCGAGCCCGAGAAGGCCGGCAAGCTGCGCCTGATGTACGAGGCCAACCCGATGAGCTGGCTGGTCGAGCAGGCCGGCGGCATGGCCACCAACGGCCGACAGCGCATCCTCGACCTGGAGCCGGGCAAGCTGCACGAACGCGTGGCTGTTGTTCTGGGCTCAAAAAATGAGGTCGAGCGCGTGACTCGGTATCACGACACGCTATAATGGAAGGCTAGCCGGTGTAGCTCAGTCGGTAGAGCAGCTCATTCGTAATGAGAAGGTCGGGTGTTCGATTCATCTCTCCGGCACCAATACAGATAAGGCCTCGTAGCTATCAAAACGATAGCAACGAGGCCTTTCTCATGGGCGATGTAACGGCCGATGTAAGAGGATTTCTTGCGATGCACTCGCCGCGCTGCGCCCGACCGCATTCGACGCCGCCGTCCGCGCGCACGCGCTTGCCCCGTAGACTCCCGCGGAGCACGACAGCTATTTCCCTCTTGCAAGAATGAATCAACAAGCCCTCTCTTCGTTCATCTGGTCCGTCGCCGACCTCCTCCGCGGCGACTACAAGCAGTCCGACTACGGCAAGGTCATCCTGCCCTTCACGGTCCTCCGGCGCCTCGACTGCGTGCTGGATCCAACCAAACCCGCGGTTCTGGAGCAGAACGCCAGAAGGCTGAAGGAAGGGCTCAATCCAGAGCCGTTCTTGCTGCGCGAGGCGGGCCATACCTTCTACAACACGTCGCCGATGGACATGAAGGTGCTGCTCGGCGACGCGGACCACATCGCCCAGAACCTCTACAGCTACATTCAGGGCTTCTCGCCGGCCGTGCGCGACGTGTTCGAGCGTTTCGAGTTCCAGGCCCAGGTCGACCGCTTGTCTAAGGCCAAGCTGCTGTACCAAGTGGCCGAGAAGTTCGCCAACATCGATCTGCATCCCGATCGCGTGAGCAACGCGCAGATGGGTCACGTGTTCGAGGAGTTAATCCGAAAGTTCGCGGAACTCAGCAACGAGACGGCCGGGGAGCACTTCACGCCACGGGAGGTCATCCGCCTCATGGTGAACCTGATCTTCATCGAGGACGACGAGATCCTGAGCAAGCCCGGCGTCGTGCGGACCATCTATGACCCGACGGCCGGCACCGGCGGCATGTTGACATTGGCCGGCGAGTACTTGGCCGAGCACAACCCGAAGGCGCGGCTCACGGTGTCAGGCCAGGAACTCAATCCCGAGTCCTATGCGATCTGCAAGGCGGACATGCTGATCAAGGGCCAAGACGTTGCGAATATCGCCTTCGGCAACACCCTGAGCGAGGACGGCCACGCTCACAAGCGCTTCGACTACATGCTGTCGAACCCGCCCTTCGGTGTCGAGTGGAAGAAGGTCGAAAAGGAGGTCCGCAAAGAGCATGAGCAGCAAGGATTCAACGGGCGTTTCGGCCCGGGCCTGCCGCGGATATCGGACGGCTCCATGTTGTTCCTGCTGCACCTGTTGTCGAAGATGCGCTCTGCGGCTGAGGGCGGCAGTCGATTGGGCATCGTGCTCAACGGCTCCCCGTTGTTCACCGGCGGCGCCGGCAGCGGCGAGAGCGACATCCGGCGCTATGTGGTGGAGAACGACTTGTGCGAGGCCATCGTCGGGCTGCCGACGGACATGTTCTACAACACCGGCATCAGCACCTACGTCTGGATCGTCAGCAATCGCAAGCCCGTCGCGCGCAAGGGCAAGGTGCAACTGATCGACGCCTCGGGCTTCTGGCAGAAGATGCGAAAGAGCCTCGGGTCCAAGCGCAAGGAGCTGAGCGACGACCACATCGACCAGGTGACGCGCCTGTTCGGTGACTTCGTGGAAGCCGAGCAGGACGGCAGGCCGATCAGCCGCATCTTCAAGAACGAGGATTTCGGGTATCGAACCATTACCGTCGAACGCCCGTTGCGCGACGGCGATGGCAAGCTGGTCCTGGGCGAGCGCGGCAAACTCAAGGGTAAGCCGCAACCCGATTCAGCTCTGCGCGATACCGAGAACGTGCCGCTGAGCGAAGACGTGGAAACCTACTTCAAGCGCGAGGTGCTGCCCCATGCGCCAGATGCGTGGATCGACCACGACAAGACCAAGGTGGGCTACGAGATTCCTTTCAACCGACACTTCTACGTGTTCCAGGCGCCGCGCCCGCTGGCCGAAATCGATGCTGAACTGAAGGTGACCACCGATCGCATTCTCGAAATGATTAGGGGCCTGACGGCATGAGATTTTCGCGCTATCCGGAGTACAGGGACAGTGGGATTGAGTGGCTGGGCAAAGTGCCCGCGCATTGGGAGGTGCGCTCCTTTAAACATATCGTGTCAACGCCGATCACAGATGGCCCGCACGAGACTCCAATTTTTACTGACGAAGGGATTCCGTTTGTTTCGGCGGAAGCGGTCTCATCAGGAAAGATCGACTTCAACAAGATCAGAGGATTTATCTCGGAGACAGCCCATGTACGGTATTCGCAAAAATACCGACCCCAGATCGGTGATATCTATATGGTTAAGTCGGGTGCGACGACTGGCATCACGGCGATCGTTGAATCCGATGCGGATTTCAATATTTGGTCGCCCTTGGCGGCCATCCGGTGCTCGGACCTGGCCGTGCCGAAGTTCGTCTTGAACTTCATGAGGTCAAAGAACTTTCAAGAAGCAGTGACGTTGAACTGGAGCTTTGGCACGCAACAAAACATCGGCATGGGTGTCATCGAGAATCTTGCCGTGCCACTACCGCCGGTTGCTGAGCAGGCCGAGATCGCGTCGATCCTTGGCAACCAAGCCGCCAAGATCGACGCACTGGTCGCCGAGCAGCAGAAGCTCATCACGCTCCTCAAGGAAAAGCGTCAGACCGTCATCTCCCATGCCGTGACCAAAGGGATTGACCCGACAGTGCCGATGAAGGATTCGGGGGTGGAGTGGCTAGGCCAAGTGCCCTCGCATTGGGAAGTTGTTCGCAACAAGACCGTACTCTTCGAAGTAGATGAGCGGCACGACGAGGCCGACGGAACATTGATGACCGTCTCCCACCTAACTGGAGTGACGCCCAGATCGGAGAAGAACGTCAACATGATCATGGCCGAGACTTTGGAGGGCTATAAGCGGGCTCGCACGGGCGACTTGGTGATCAATACCATGTGGGCGTGGATGGGTGCTCTGGGCACCACACCTTGCGATGGGCTCTTCAGCCCCTCGTAAAACGTTTATCGGATTCGAGAAGAATCTAAGTTGGTTCCGAGGTACTTCGACTACCTGTGCAGGATTCGATCGCACGTGACTGCAATGAAAGCGAACTCGACGGGCATTTGGGAGTCGCGCCTTAGGCTATACCCCGACGTTTTTCTCGGGATGTTTATTTGCCTTCCTCCGATTGCAGAGCAGGTGACACTCATCGAAATGCTAGACGAGCAGTTGAGCGCGTTTGACGCCCTGATCGCTGAAGCCTCAAGAGGGATCCAGTTGCTGGATGAACGCCGCACTGCCCTGATCTCCGCTGCAGTCACCGGCAAGATCAAAGTCACCGCCGATTGATGCAATGACCGGCGCAGCCCTTCTGACCGTCGTCGAGGTGCCCAAGGAAGAACGCGTGCTTTGCGCCGCATGCGGTCATTCGGTCTATCGGCGCATCCATGTTGTTCAGGACGGCGCCGGACTCAGGGTGCTCGGATCGGACTGCTTCAAGCAACTCTACGGCCATCTCGACCAAAGCACGTCGACGCCACGCTACGGCAACTCCGAAGGGCGCACGCTCACCGAGGCCGAGCGCCAGATGCTCGTGGACAACACTCAGCGCTTTATCGACCAGTTGGAAGTGGAGCGCCTCCAACAGGATCAGCAAGAGCTTCATCGACGGGCGATCGAACAACAAGAAGCCGCTCAACGCGAGGCGGCCGATCGTCAGCGTCTAGCCGCGCTGAGAGCCTCACACCGACGGCGCCTTCGATTTCCTGACTGGTTGGCGGAATTGACGCCTGCTGAGCGCGAAGCTTTCGAGCGTGTGCGCCGGCAGGCCAGTGACGCCATGCGCGCCAAATTCAACATCGACCCCGAGCTTCCAGGTTGGCTCGGCATGCTAAACCATGAGGCGCGTACGGCGTTCGAGTCACAGCATGCAGTGCCGACGTCCTCGACAGGCGAGCCATCGTCGCAATCAGGCGACCTGTTCGGGGATCCCGACACCAACGCATCCGAGTCCAAGTAGTGGAGCCCGCATGAGCCTGCACAAAGAGATCGAGTTCGAGAACGACATCTGCAATCATCTGGGGGCGCACGGCTGGCTCTACGAAGAGAACGCACAGCTTTACGACACCCCGCGCGCCCTCTTCCCTTCCGACGTGATCGCATGGGTGCAGACGACCCAGCCGAACGCATGGGAAGCCCTCGGCAAGAATCACGGCGCCGCCGCCGAGGCCGTGCTGCTCGACCGCCTGCGCAAGCAACTCGACGAGCGTGGCACCCTAGAAGTGCTGCGTTTCGGCATCGACATGATCGGCGTGCGCGAATCCCTGAAGCTGGCTCAGTTCAAGCCCGCGCTGGCGATGAACCCGGATCTGCAGGCCCGGTACGCCGCCAACCGTCTGCGCGTCGTGCGCCAGGTGCGCACCAATCACGACGACGTGATCGACCTCGTGCTGTTCCTGAACGGCATCCCCGTCGCGACCGCCGAGATCAAGACCAACTTCACGCAGAACGTCAACGAGGCCGTCGACCAGTACCGCTTCGATCGCCAGCCCAAGCCCAAGGGAAAGTCGTCCGCCGAGCCCCTGCTCGAATTTCCTCGCGGCGCGCTGGTCCACTTCGCCATCAGCAACAGCACGGTCATGATGACCACCAAGCTGCAAGGCCCGACCACCAGCTTCCTGCCCTTCAACCTGGGCGACGACGGCGCCGCCGGCAACCCACCCAATCCGAAGGGCCACCGCACGGCCTACTTGTGGGAACAGGTCTGGCAATCCGATAGCTGGCTGGAGATCCTCGGCCGCTACCTTGTCACCAAGCGCGACAGCAAGAAGAAGCCCGTAGGCATCATCTTTCCGCGGTATCACCAGCTCGACGCCACCCGCAAGCTGCTCGCGGCCGTGCTGGCGGAAGGTGCCGGGCACAAGTACCTGATCCAACACTCGGCCGGCTCCGGCAAGACCAACTCGATCGCGTGGACCGCCCACTTCCTGGCGGATCTGC
Source organism: Variovorax sp. dw_954 (assembly GCF_018449755.1). Lineage (NCBI taxonomy): Bacteria > Pseudomonadati > Pseudomonadota > Betaproteobacteria > Burkholderiales > Comamonadaceae > Variovorax > Variovorax sp. dw_954. The sequence goes on from NZ_JAAVVD010000015.1 coordinate 147,989, forward strand.
ACGATGCCCAGCACAAGAAACTCTTCGACAGCATATTGGTCGTGAGCGACCGCAACGTTCTCGATGCCCAGTTGCAGGAAGCCATCTTCGACTTCGAGCGCACCGCGGGCGTGGTCGCCACCATCAAGGGCGAGAGCCAGAGCAAGAGCGGTGAACTCGCCGCAGCGCTGTCGGGCAGCAAGAAGATCGTGGTCTGCACGATCCAGACCTTCCCGTTCGCGCTCAAGGCGGTGCAGGATCTTGCCGCCACGCAGGGCAAGCGCTTTGCCGTGATCGCCGACGAAGCGCATAGCTCGCAGACCGGCGAGGCGGCATCCAAGCTCAAGCAGGTGCTCAGCGCCGAGGAACTCAAGGAGCTGGCCGACGGCGGCGAGTTCGGTACCGAAGACCTCCTGGCTGCCCAGATGGCCGACCGTGCCAATGTGGCTGGCGTCACCTACGTCGCCTTCACGGCCACGCCGAAGGCCAAGACGCTGGAACTGTTCGGCCGTCGGCCAGAGCCGGAACAAGCCGCCGGACCAGACAACCTACCGGCGCCCTTCCACGTCTACTCGATGCGCCAAGCCATCGAAGAGGGATTCATCCTCGACGTGCTGGAGAACTACACGCCCTATAAGCTCGCCTTCAGGCTGGCGAATGAGGGGAAGGAGTGGGACGAGAAGGAGGTTGAGCGCAGCGAGGCCATGAAGCACCTGATGCGATGGGTTCGCCTGCACCCGTACAACATCAGCCAGAAGGTCGCGATCGTCGTGGAGCACTTCCGCGAGAACGTGGCACCACTGTTGAACGGTCATGCCAAGGCCATGGTCGTAGTCGGCAGCCGTGTCGAGGCCGTGCGGTGGCAACTGGCGATCGACAGGTACATCAAGGACAGCGGCTACACCCTCGGCACGCTGGTGGCGTTCTCCGGCGAGGTCAATGATTCGCAGTCGATTCCCGAGCCCGTCACGGAGAACAGTTCCAAGCTGAACCCAAACCTGAAGGGCCGCGACATGCGCGAAGCCTTCGCCACGGATGAATATCAAATCCTCTTGGTCGCCAACAAGTTCCAGACCGGCTTCGATCAGCCGCTGCTGTGCGGCATGTACGTCGACAAGCGCCTGGGCGGCATCCAGGCGGTGCAAACGCTGTCTCGGCTGAATCGAGCCTACAGCGGACCGTTCGGGGTCAAGGACACGACCTACGTGCTCGACTTCGTAAACGAGCCCGATGAGGTGCTGGCGGCATTCAAGACCTACTACGCGACTGCCGAACTGGCCGGCGTGACCGATCCGAATCTGGTCTTCGATCTGCGCGCCAAGCTCGATGCGTCGGGCCACTACGACGATCACGAGGTCGATCGGGTGGCGAAGTTGGAGTTGAACCCCAAGGCGACGCAGGCCGACCTGATCGTCGCGATCGAGCCAGTAGCGGACCGGCTGCTCAAGCAATTCAAGGCCGCACGTCAGAAGCTGCTCGACAGCGAGGCATCGGGAGCCAGCCAGGACACAAAGGCCGCGAAGGATGCCAAGGATGCGCTCGATGCCCTGACCTTGTTCAAGCGCAATCTCGGCGCCTTTCTGCGCGTGTACACATTCCTGAGCCAGGTCTTCGATTACGGCAACATGGCAATCGAGAAGCGCGCCATCTTCTTCAAGCGCCTGCTGCCGCTGCTCGACTTCGGCCGTGAGCGCGAGGGGATCGACATGTCGAAGGTGGTCTTGACCCACCACAAGCTCAAGGACGACGGCAAGCGCCACCTGGCCCTGCATGAGCCGGGCGGTGACTACAAACTGCAGCCGTTGACCGAAACGGGCGCAGGGGAGGTTCAGGACAAGGTGAAGGAGCTGCTGTCTGAGATCGTCGCCAAGGTCAACGACCTGTTCGAGGGCGAGCTGTCGGACGACGACAAGTTGGTCTACGTAAACAACGTCCTCAAGGGCAAGTTGCTGGAGTCCGATCTGCTGGTGCAGCAGGCCATGAACAATTCGAAGGGGCAGTTCGCCAACTCTCCGGACCTGACCTCGGAGCTGATGAGCGCGATCATGGATGCGTACGCTGCGAACACGTCCATGAGCACGCAGGCGTTGGACTCGGAGCGCGTGCGCAACGGCCTGAAAGACATCCTGCTCGGGCCGGCGCAGCTCTACGAGGCATTGAGGTCGCGTGGCCAGTTTGGCGCGAGCAGACCCACCCCTTTGTAGATCTGAATCGTCAACGCGATCGCTGGCCGGAGTAACCGCCAGTGCGCCTCGTGGGCCTTAATTTTCTCCCGTCCGTCGGCCCAGTTTCAAAAACCTCGACCGACGCAGGCTTGAACAGCGGCTTGCGCACCCGCAATGGTCCCCGCTAGCCACCGGGTCGGAATCGAGCTTCCCGATCGGAACGACACTTCGCTCGTCTTGTTGGCCGCACGCGAGCCTCGGCTGCATCGACTCACGAGCGGGTGCCGCGCCGCGATCATCCGATCTCATGTCGCTCCGTCTCGTTCCGCGACACCCGCCGCCAGGAAGGAACGATCCCGATAGCTCATCTGTCGGAGGGATGATCTTCCTTTCCGCGAGAGGGCTTTTCCTATAGGCTCGGAGCGAGTTCGGCCCGCGGATCGGTGAACGGAGGCAAAAATGAGACGCATTGCATCTCCATCAAGACTCTGGAAACGCATTTTCCTAAGCCCTCTGTTTCTAGCACTACTATTAACCGCGCTCGCCGCATTAGCAGGCCCCCCACTTACTTTTCGCTCGGATTTGTGGGAGGCGATGGGGATACACGCGATTCCCAGCCACGAAGCAAAGACATTTAGCTTTTCAGTCGACTCGACGGACAAGGGCCCCGATCGAATTTTCAACCCCGAAGCGATGAAGAAGCTCGGCGGAGTCGTCTTCGTTGAAGAAGCAAGGCCGGCACATGGGGTAGATGCTTGTCCGAAGTTAAAATATCAACTCGAACAACCAAATGGCTCACGCCTTCAATTTGTGTTTCCATCTAAAGGCGAGGGCCACGGTGTAATCTATGAATGGGAGATCATACCGACCATTAATATGGTTAATAGCGGAGAAAACGGTCTATTTACGGATATGGAAGGATATGCGCAATATCACGCCGCATTCTCGAATAACCTAGCGGGAGTAAATCTCTTTTTCCTTGATAACGCTGTCCCACTTGAATTGAAATTTCCCTTCGCTCATCTATCTCTCGGCAAAGATGGCATTCCGGGTTACCCTCAAACACCGCCGACCGAAGAGTCACTGGAGGCTGCTCGGGCTGTATTGATTGATCTAGTGGGACTCGATCAACCAAATCACGAGGAGCTTACCCAGTGGATGTTTACAGACGAAGGAATTCCATTTCGCTTTCAACTAGACAGCGACGGCACCGTGAGGATTTCGGGCTCCCCCTATTGGGTCGCGCTCGGCAAGAATTCGAACGGACACGGAAAGAAATTATGGGGGCTTGGCGACACGGCCAGAACGCTAAAGGCAAATCAGGTTATCTATAGTAGTGCATACAGAATTGCCAGGTATGCAGCATTCTTTCGATATATGAAAAATCATTGCGGGCCGGAGTGGTCGGAGTTTCTGTCGGATTTCAATTCAAAAAAATCGTCGTTAGACGAAGCCATTGTCACCAAAATGCCTCATCAATTACGTTAACAAGTGGCTCAGTACCACTTGTACCACAGCTTCCCGCGTGGCACTTTCGAAAGGTCACGTGAAATAAAGTATGGAATTTCCTCCTTACTTTCAATGCTGGACAACGGACTGCTTTTGGTGCCTGAAAAAATCACTTTTCCTCAAGTGACGGAGGACGGCCTGGATTATCCCGGTGGCTCGTTCATTTGGCAGTTGCGGTGTTGCTTCACCCTGCTTCAAGAGAACGAGCTTATAAAGCATTCGGCAAAATTCGGCTGTTTTTCGTTTCAGTTCGAAGTGGAAGCGCTTCGAGCCTTGGGCGCTTACCCTGTTTTCTATATTCCAAGACCCACAGGCAAAGACTTCGAATGGTCGATCAGTTCCTTTGGGATCAATTTAGTGCACCAAATCCGGGACATGGTGACGCTTCTCCGAAATTTATTGGACCTACAGCAAATGGTCCAAGCTGTAGAAGACAAAAATGCGATGGTTCGATTCCACGGAGATGCGCCTGGAAAAATGACAGTTGGAGATCTGGAGATGATTCTTGGTCACCTCGGCGCCCCGTCTGAAGGTTTTCAAAACTTATATGACTATGGGCAAGCGCTGACCAACCTCTTCTATCACGCAGATAGCGCTCGCCAGGGAAATCTCGGAGCGGCACCAGATCTCAATTATTATTCGCAACGAGAGTGGCGCGTTATATCCGGATTTGTCGCGCACGGGAAACTAGCCGACAGAGAACTTAACGGCGACGAAATACAAAGATTAGAAGAACTGTTTCCGATGCTCGGAGCGGGTATTGAGTTGCCAAACGGCAGAAACGTATCGCGTGCTCAAATTTCGAGATTGCTGATTGACTCGTCTAACAGGCCTTGGTGGACCCGTATTCGTCGCATATTTGTTCCGGACCTAGCCTATGGCGAGGTCGCACAGGAGCTAAAAACTCGGGCGATCCCTGAACACTTGCTAGAGGCCGTGGATTACAGAGAGATACTTAATTTTCGCGCTGGGAAATAGCGTTTTGAATAATTTACAAATCGGTCGTGGCGAAATGAAAACGCTGGACCGCAGTCAATGACATCTATTGGAGTTTCCGAATGTCAATGAACTCACCAAGTCGATGGCCCTTTCTCTCAAGAATCGCAGAATCTTTAGGACTGAACAATCGAGCAAACCAATCCATGCAGGACAAAGATATTACCCGGGTAAACTCGGTGCTCCTGCCCGTCTTAGTGGTGGGGTTACTCGCTATTCTCTGCAGAGGCTGGTTGGTTGGCGCAACTTGCTCTATCCTATTGTGGGCCTTAGCGAGCCTGTCTGCCGGGGGGTTTACTGGATTTCTTTTTGGCATTCCAAAAAGCAATTCGATCACGACCAAACCGAATTCGCTGCAAGCATCGACAGCGCCTATAGGAGGACAAGACTCGGGCAACACTCATAACGACTCGCGGCCCAACACAAACCTCGAAGAGATCTCTGACTGGATAACCAAAATTATCGTCGGCCTGACACTCGTGAATCTTTCAAATATTCAGAAAGAGGTTCAGTCTATCAGCTCAAATGCGGCAGCGTCATTTTCCGCTAATCCAACCGACGGAGATGCATCGTTCGCCACTGCGCTGCTGGTGTCGTTTTCAATTTTGGGATTTTTTGCGGGTTACCTGTACACAAGACTCTTTCTGCAGGGCGCATTTGCTCGCTCAGATGCTGATCTGAAAAAAGATTGGTTGAACATCGTGAACCAGGAAACTAGGAAGGGGCTGAACGAGCCATCGGACGATAGCGGACGTTCTGCACTTCCCACGGTAGATCAAATTCAATCTGCGGAGCGCGTTCGACAAGCCGCGCCTGCTGGCAGCCCTGACATCGTTCTTAGTCCCATCAAGGCGCTAGGCGCCGAATACGAGTCGCTTCGGCAAACGATGCCGCCTGGGCGCGAGCGAACACGAGCAATGACGGAGATCGTCAAAAGAATGTCACCGCTCGCACTGACCGCCGCGCCTTTCCTTCAACAACTCTCGAGGAGCGAATCTGCTGGCGATCGGCTTGCAGCCATCATCGTCCTAAAGTTTAAATTTGACTTTGCCTATCTGGACTGGCTGGTAGCGAGACTCAAAACTGAGACGGCATTCATGGCCTTCCACGCGGCGGGTGCCTTGCTCGCAGGCGCTCGCTTACTTGGGCCGGATCAGAAAAATCTGTTGAAAGACGCGGTCCGCGAGGCTCAAATCGAGCTGCGGAATATGGGCTTGAACGATGAGGCAGTTCAATCACTGCTGACACAAATTTTGAACACCTGATTTAACCCGATTGCGAGGGCATTTTTCGACCTGTTGGCGTCAGACGCCGCTCCCCGACGCCGGAGCCTTGACCGGCGAGCCTTGCTTACTGCTCGAACCAAATGACATTCGTCATTCGCCGGGCACTACCTTGCGAAAATATTGGCGTGCGGCTGCTCCTGAGGCTTCGCAATCGACTTACCTTCGCTGGCGATCGATCGCTCGGCGACGCGGCGAGAGGCAGCGTTATCTTCGCCAACGACAGCCTCAATGTAGGAGGTCGGCACGCGATTGCGACCGAAGCCGCGCTTCATTTCGGCGAGTGCGGCCTCCACGATCGCGGTCGCCCGGCCTTGGTTGCGAAACGCGCTCGGAACTGCCCATCCCGCCTGAAAGCAGGGAAGTCCATCGCACGGTTCCACCAGCCCGAAGGTGGCGTAGGCCGTCACAGTCTTGCCGTCCATCTTCACGTAGGTCATGCGCGGGATGCCCCTGCGGGCGATCGGCATGGACGGCGCATCCTCATATTGTCGATTCGTCCACACGCCGATGAACGACTTAGAACGCCGATAGCGTGTTTGTTCCTCGGGACAACTGCCGGACCGGAGGGCGTGTCCCGGGACATCACGGCCAAGTCGCAGGAAACATCTTCGCTATGGCGTCGCGGCGTCCTAAGGCGACAGACAGTCATCGACGCGGTAGACCCGATGGCGTCACGGCTAGACAGTCAGTTGCGCGGGATGCGCGGCCCGCGATCGGCGGCATGCGTCCACCATGCTTCTCCCTCAGAAGATTCAGGCGCAGCTCAAGACCCGCATTCTCTGCGGTGACGAGCGCGCAGTTCACGATCCCAACAGAGCTATCCTTCGCCGTGGACCGACATCCCATACCCAGCCTGAATCAAGGAAAAAAATGCCGCTGAATCTTGAGGCGTTGAGCGATCAGTCTCTGGTCGACACAGAGACCAACCCTCGCGAAATCTTTAACCTTCTGCCCGACAAAGACGTTCGCTACAAGTACCCCCGAGACGTGCAGACGCAGGTTTGGGACAAGTGGATAGCGCGCCGCGATGACCGTGACATCGTCATCAAGATGAACACCGGCGGTGGCAAGACCGTCGTGGGGCTGTTGCTCTTGAAGAGTTGTCTCAATGAAGGCAAAGGACCGGCTGTCTACGTAGCGCCGGACAAATACTTGGCCCTGCAAGTCGTGAAGGAAGCCAAAGACCTCGGAATCGCGGTCGTGACCGATCACACGGCCCCTGCGTTCCTGCAAGGCAAGGCTCTCTTGGTCACGAACATCTACCACCTCGTGAACGGCCTCTCCGTCTTCGGCACCTACGACACCGGCAGCAAGATTCCCATCGGCACGCTGCTTGTCGACGACGCTCACGCCTGCTTGGCGACGACCGAGAACCAATTCACGGTGACTGTCAACGCGGGGACAGTGCCTTACGCTGAAATCCTGAAGATCTTCCGGGACGACCTCATCGCGCAAAGTGATGTCAAGCTGCTTGAGCTTGAAGACGGAGCATCTGACAGCGAAATGCTCGTGCCGTTTTGGGCTTGGCAGGCCAAAGGCACCAAGGTGGCGAAGATTCTCACCGAGCACCGCAACAGCGACGAGATCAAATTCAACTGGCCGCTGCTGAAAAACCACCTGGAGCAGTGTCGCTGCGTGATCTCCGGCAGCCGGCTCGAAATCTCGCCCAAGTGCCTTCCGATCGAGGCGATCCCTTCCTTCACGAACGCCAAGCGACGCATCTTTCTGACGGCGACGCTCGCGGATGATTCCATCCTCGTATCGGACTTCGGCGCCGACCCGAAGCTCGTGCCGAAACACATTACGCCGAACGTCGCCAACGATATCGGCGATCGAATGATTCTCGTGCCGCAAGAGATCGATCCCGGGCTCACGGATGATCAACTGAAGGCGTATCTCAAGGAGAAGTCCAAGACATACAACACGGTCGCGATCGTGCCTTCCGAGTATCGTTTGAACTACTGGAAAGGCGACGCTGACTTGGTGGTGACGGCGGACAATTTGGAGGCCGCCGTGGAGGCGCTAAAAAGCGGCCACGTCGGTCTCGTCGTGATGCTCAACAAGTACGACGGGATCGACTTGCCCGGTTCGGCGTGTCGAATCCTCGTATTGGATGGGCTTCCGCAAGCGCGGCGCCTCTACGAGCGCGTCGAAACCAATTTGCTGATGGGCAGCGATCAGATCATCGGTCGGCAGATACAGCGCATCGAACAGGGCATGGGCCGAGGGGTTCGCGCCAACGATGACTACTGCGTCGTACTTCTGATGGGGGCGTCGCTGATTCGAACGATGTATCTGGCCGACGCGAAGAGCAGGTTCTCGCCAGCCACCCGGGCTCAACTCGACATGTCGATGAAGGCTGCGGGACAACTCAACGAAGGCATCAAGGAACTCGACAGCGCCGTGGAGACGTGCTTGCAGCAAAGCGTTGGCTGGCGCAAGGTCGCGCGTCAGGCGGTCGCCAACATCGGCTATCCGGCAACGGGATCGATCAGGCCAATCGCGATCGCGCAGCGTGCGTCCTTCGATCTCGCATCGGTGCATTCGTTCAAAGAGGCTCGCTCGACCATGCAAGACGCCGTTAACTCGGCGGCCGGTGGCGAAAATGCCTGGACGATGGGATGGCTGAAATGGCAGCTTGCCGAATACACGCAGTTCGTTGACGCTGTCCAGGCGCAACAGGTCTTGAAAGCGGCGTTGGCGCTCAATCGACGCGTGACACGGCCCATCGATGGCGTCGAATACGAGAACCTCAAATCGAAGGACGTGGAGCAGGCCAAGAACATCGTCTGGAAGTTCCGCGCCTATGAGGGCAAAGTCAACGCACTGTTGCTGCAAGTCAATGGCTTGCTGGACGACCTGAGTTTTTCTCAAGGCAATGCCAACCAGTTCGAGGCCGCGATGCAAGAGTTGGCGGGCTTCCTCGGCTTTCTTTCTCAACGCCCGGAGCTCGACTTCGGCAGCGGCCCCGACGTTCTCTGGGCGGTCGGAAACCTCGACTACTTCGTGATCGAATGCAAGAGCGGCGCAACCAATGCCACGGTGTCGAAGTACTACGCCAACCAACTGAGCGGGTCGATGAACTGGTTCACCAAGCGGTACGACCAGACCTGCAAGGCAATTGCCGTCCTCGTTCATCCGTCAAGGCATTTCGAGGCCGCGGCCACGCCTCATGCGACAACCCGGGTCTTCACGGAACACAAGCTGCCCTTGTTCAAGGACGAAATACGCGCGTTCGTCCAAGCGTGCATGGCCTCGATCGCGACGCTCGACAGCAAGCACGTCCAGGGGTTACTTGATCAGCATGGCTTGACGCCGGACAAGATCATCCAGAAATTCACCGAGTCTCCAAAATGATTGGCGAGCGGGTGCTGTTCCGCCTGGATGTCAACGAGCCTCGGGCTACCTGATGCGGAGGACGCGAGCGAGCATTGATCGCGCGCTCACGTCTTCAACCCGCGCCCATCCCGCCGGTAACGGACCGTTCCCCGCCCATTGCAGGTCGTGCGCGGTCCCGGTCCGTCGCCGGCACCATCTCGCGCGCGACCTTAGCATCTCAGCTTCAGTCATCTTCCTCTATGTTCGAAAACATTCCACCCGCAGTGATAACCGCCGCCATTGGTGGCCTTGCCGGCTTCGCCGCAGGCCTGGTTAGCCCGGTCTTCAAGCTTGTAGAAAGTCGATTTGCCAAGGCAGATGCCGAACAAGAACGACGGCGAGCGCAGATAGCGACATGGCGTCAAATGCTCCTGGATATTCGGCATCAAGCGACTGATGACCAGGGCAACTGGTACATGGATGTGAGTCAGCATACGCAGCTTCACCCCGACTATTTGGCGCTGCGGCCCCACCTCTCTTCGGAAGCCCGCCGCAAGGCCGAAAGCGAGCACAGCGGTCGTACCCTGACGGTCGGCAGCGCATTGGGGACGCAACTTGAATGTCTCAACGAAGAGATCAACAGGCTGGAACTCCTTTGGGGACTGCGGAGGTAGGGCGCGGTCGCAGCGCGACTTTGCCAAACTTAGCGAGCGCGATTTGCACGCTCTCATGCTTAAGGACAAGGCATCCACGCGAAGCGAACGGCGAAGGCATCACCCGTGAAAATCTCCCGGGACGGCGCAGTGCGGCGATGTTCGCTGCGACCAATCAAGAATCCACGGTTGACAATTCAGACCACTTGACGAGAGATTGAAAAATGAAGATCGCCGATCACATCAAGCAGTCGATAGATGCAGCGGACAAGAAAGAGTTGGATCAAGCGATGCTGTCGGCCGCCGCCCGTGATGGAAAGCTCTGGTGATCGCGGATGCGGCAGCTCACGGGAAGATGAGGCGGCTGCACTGCATGCGGACGGCGTCGACCTCGGTTGCCTCGTCAAAGGTCAGCAGGGCCAGATGAAGCGGCAGTGCTAAAGCATCAGAGTCGATGGCTCGTCGAAGTGTGTCGGCCTGAACGTCGCTTTTGCAGAGGATCATCAAGTCGATGTCCGTTGCATGCGCCTCGTCCCGGTCAACTGAGCCAAAAAGATGCCACTGAGTTCCTTGGGCCTCTGGGCCAAGCGAAACAGCAAGGTCACGAAGGCTGGTGACCACGCGCCGGCGAATCAATGGGCCAGCCACTGCATCAGCTCGCGAAACGTCAAAGCCACCGCACCCATCGACTTAGCAGCCGCTTCCGCTTGGCCGGTTATCGACCCATAGCTCGATGACTTGACAACAACGTCAAAGTGACCGAATCGAGCCTTGGCGTTACGCACGTCCTCGGCGCTCATGTTGTACGCGTCGATAACAGCAACGATGACGCTTGCGCCAATCCTGCAATCGACTTTGAAAACCGACTCATAGATGTACGAGACACTGGTCACATTCGAGTGCTGTTTCATCGCGTTGATGAAAAAGCCTATGTTCTTATTCCGAAAGGAACCGGCGTCCTCCATATCTGCAGCCCGAGCTATGTCGCCAAACGTTCCGAACGCGGCAGAGGCCGCGTGGATGTAGTCAATTGCTGTGCCGCTCCACAAGGTCTTAGAAGGAACGTTCACTACGAGCTGTGGTTTGGTGGCGCCATCGAAGAGAGGCGCCACTTCCGACCGTCCAATCACGTTCTGCATGCCCAGGACTGCTACCACGAACGTGCAACCGTGCCTCGAGCTGACGACCAAGAAGCCCTCAGGAGTGCGACCGACAACCGCAGATTCCTTCTCTAGCCTATTCGCCACCCAATCGGTCTCTTTGTTGTTCATTTGTCAGTCCTCCAGAATCTTGGGCAAGTCACCGGGGAATCGAGAAGCATCTTCTCTATTTCCTTCGATATGAAAGGCTTCCAAGTCGTCTATGTGTTGCCGGAACTGCTCCAGCGTCGCCTTCTCATTGTCACCAAGCAGATGGCGGTTGGCGTCGAGGATCGCGAGCATTCGCCTACTGTTGGGGAGGATGCGCGTCAACATCTTGCGCTTCCACTGCTCAGCGGCGCCGCTCTCCGGATTGTTGGCGGCTTCGATGTGAGGTCCGTACCGTTTGAAAATCGCATGATTCTCCGCCAGGAGCGGTTCAACAACCTGGCGTGCGCCAGCGCGGTCGAAGAACTTCACTGCGCCGAATAGCCCTTGGAGCTTGTTCGCATGCTCGCGCTTCCAGCCCAGCATCATCTTGTCAGGGAAGGCGTCAGGCGCCTTGTCCACCAACGTGTGGCAGTTCGCGCAGAGCATGACCAGGTTTTCGAAGGCGCCGCGCTCCTCCTTGCTGAGCGCCGGCTTAGCCCGAGGCCCGCCATCGTTGGCCGCAAACACGTGCGCCATCTCGGCAACGTGAATGGACTCGCCCGCAGCGTCGACGAACAGCTCTTTGGAGCATCCTGGGTTTTGACAGTAGCCGGCCGATGCGGCGAAGAGTCGGCGCTGCGTATGCGCATCAGGTGATGCGGCGCCTCTGGAGCAAGCCATCTTGGAATCCCTATACATCGCGTGTCACCGCGATCTTATTGTCTCAAGGTGGGGCCTGTCCGACTGCCTTCGCGCCGACGACAAGAACCGGCCGGTCGCGATCTGGCTCAGCAAGGGCATTACCTGTCGACAGTCGCGCGGAACGTTCTGCCCTGACGCCCGTCGCCGGAGTCAGGGAGGTCATGTCCCTAGGGACAGTTCGGCGACACCACATCCACTGGGGACAAAAACGGGACGCGCGGCCTTGCCCCATTGCGCGACAGCAACTTAGCTGCGCGTGGGTCCGGCAGTCACAGATCACCCGAGAAACTAGGTCTCTTGGTTTCTGTCGCAGACGTTTGCGCGGGATACGCGGCCGCGATCGGCGGCATGCATCGACCATGCTTCTCCCTCAGAAGGTTCAAGCGCGGCCTGAGACCCGCGTTCTCCGCGGCGACCACCGCGCAGTTCGCCGTGAACCACTGCAAGAGATTGCGGTTGAAAAGAGCCCTCGTGAGATTCTCGGCAGGGTAGCCGCCCATCAGCGCGTGTACGACGGCCTGCGCGCCGCCGTGGACGAACGAATGCATGCCCTCTATAGTGCCGTACAGCTTGCGAAACTCCGCTGCGACGTGCGGTGCGTGCAGTGCGAAGGTATCGAGCATGGCCGGGATGGGCGGGCCCATGATCGGCTCCTTGTGCCCCTCAGCGTCGACGGGCGTAGTGAACGCTTTGATCCACTTTTCGGTCGCGCCTTGTCCGGTCCATGCCGCCCGCACGACCGCTTCGAACTGCAACCGGCAGAGCGCCATCGCAGTACCGCTCAATCCTCTTTCCAGCAGCACCCGCTGGCTGATCGCGTGCTCGAACGCGGCGCGGCAAAGTGCCACGCTGATCGCCGCGCGCGTGCTCGCGGGCGGGCATTTGCGAAGCAGCTTGGCTACGTCGTCGTCCAGCGCCTCGGATAGCGCCAGCAGACGGTGCAGTCGATCTTCGGCCGATTCACTCATGCGGGTAGTTCGTGGGGCGGATGTGCATCGGTCAAGGCTACTCGATTGCTGCTACATGTCCGAGATTGGAAAGAACGCCCAAACTGCTTTGGGTCGGCGATCTAAGCCGAGCCCGTCGATGCCAACGACTCACCTAGGGCCGATCAGGCATTGCACGATCGATGCGTTCCAAGAGAGCTGCTGCGTCGGCGATAGCTGATGCAGTAGCTCTTGAGCCGATCGACGGGTGATCGCGAAGTGCCCACGATGAGACGACGACACGAAGTGTCGCTTCCAGCGTAATCCATCAAGGTATCCCGCAGGTCCCAAGCATGCGATCAGCGGCCAACAATGCGCGTTGGCTCCCTGCACGTCGGTGCGCCTCAAGCCCGGCAAATGCTTCGTCACGTTCCCTCGTAAGCCGGCTGATTAGGTGCTCTGTACTTTCCATCTTGGGTGTCTCCTTACAAGGCAAGAGCGGCGTGCTCGGCAGCATGATGTGATAGGAGCGCGTCACCAGCCGGCCGCTGTCGCCCGGGCGAGGGAGGATTGACAAACAACGATGAGTTGCGGGAGGCTTACTCGTCGGTCAAATGCAGGAAGGGGCCGAAGACCTGATCACGCCGGGCAAACTGGAATCCGAGCGCGGCTTCGGCGGCCAGCTTCGCCGTCATCAGATGGAGTGGCTTCGGGGCCTCTACGTCGTCCTCGATGTATGACCGAAGGTAGGCGGCGCCCTGCGCGTCATCCCGCCAGTTTGACGGTGGGCTTGCCTATTGCGAATCGCGCCACAGACAGGCCTCTACTGCCTTTTGATCTTTGACAACAGCCATACACGGCCCCTTGCCTGCAAAAAGTTCGGCTGCTCGCTCGCGATAGGCGGCTAGGGCTAGCTCACTAAACTTGGCTTGGATCGCTGCAATGTCCCGTTGGGAAACCGCTCGACCTTGCTCATACGACATTGCGGTGATTTCCCGAAAGCTCACGGGCGGAGCGTTGTTCACCCTTGCCATGAGTGCGTTCCGCTTCGCGGCCGCACGTTCGCAGATCGGAAGCATGACGCTGTCGGGCGACGAACTAGCAGCGCGCTGGCAGTCAATCTGCGCCGACCGCAAGGCTTCCCATTCTGCTTGGAGGGATTGGGGGGTCAGGGATTCTGCGCGGGCCAACGAGACAACTGCAATGGCGGTCATGATGATCATCTTTCTCATGCCCCGAATTTTCGCGGTGCGACTGTGCTGCTTCCAAAGGGGGACATGAGATTTGTCTCACAGGCGTGAACTACGCCCACTGGAGGCGCCGCCACAATTGACCAGCCCCCGCCGGTACTTCGAGCCAATACCGAGCCGGCCTGAGCATTTCGAGCAAATACCGCCGTGAAGTCATCGCGAGGCGGCTGATATCCTCGGCCTCCAACAAAGGAGCCGCCAGTTGATCGAAGAGCCGAACTATTTGACGCCTTGGTAGACGAGATCATGCGGGTCATACCCGACTTCGACGGCTCGCCCGCCGAGTACGAATGGCTGCTCGCGAATGTCGGCGTCACCGAGGAAGACGACGTGCGATGGATCAACGTGACATCGTGGCAGCTAGGCACCTTTGAAGAGGACGGCGACCACTACAGGTCGGAGGAATGGGCCGAGTGGGCGGCCTTCCTTGAGGACGATGCCGCCGTGATCGCCTTCCTCGAATCGATGCTCGCGCGGTACCGCGCCTGCGCGACCAGCTAAGCCGGAGCCCGTGAACGAACATGCCCAAGACGACAGACGGACTTGAATACCTCCGGGTGATCGTGCCCAACCCCACGAGCGCCGACACCACCCTCGGCGCGCATCGGATGGTGCGCAAGATGATGGTCGAGAACGGCTTCAAGAGGCCGACGCCGCGCCAGTTGAATGAGCCGTCCCGGATGGTGACGGCTGACAGCATCGAGCAGGCCGTGATCACCATTCTCACGAACGGCGCCGTCGTGACGGCCTTGACGAAGGTCGCCCTCGCATTCATCAAGGCGCGCTACGGTCGCAAGGTCAAGATCGCGAATAGGAAGACGGGCAAGCAAGTCGAGATTTCGGGCTTGACCGCTGCCGAAGTGCAAGCCCTGCTGAGCGATGCGCGCTTCGTTCAATTCAGCGAGCTATCGGACCCGCCGCCACCGAAGAAGACGACCAAAGCCGTCAGCGCGAAGAAGGTCGTCGAGTAGGCCGCCTAGAGCCCGAGCGCGGCTTCCAGTTCGGCCGCGAGCGCGTTGACCACGGCTTTGCTTGCGGGCGCCTCGCGCGGCCCGGTCGCCTCGGCCTGCACGTAGTGCGCGTCTTCGAGGAATGCCATGCACACCGCGTCCCACAAGTCGGGCGACGGTAGCCCTTCCTGCTCCTTCATCTGCTCCTTCTTGGTCGCCATGTCACGCTCCCCCGGTGATTGGAAGCTTGATCGTCTTTCCTGGCGCGATACGGCCGGTGATGGTGATCGGGATCGTTTGGTCGGCGATCGGATGACGGATCGAGTGCGCGATCAGTGCGAAGGCGAAGACCGCCTGCGTGAACACCATCAGCGGCGTGAGCGTCCAATGGCGCTCGACGAAGATCAGACGGCCGCCGTATTGGCCTGCGGAGTAGATCGGCACCGGGCCGAACCATCCTTTGTGCGTGAGAGGGATGCGAGTCATGGTGCGCGCATGCTCGCGCGCGTGCGCACCAATGTTCCGGCCGACTTTCCGGTTTACGATCGGCGTCGCGCGAGGGCGCAGGAGGAAGACGACATGATGAGGCGAAGTCTCGTAGCCGCAGCACTGTTGCTGTCAGGCGTTTACGCATCCGCACAACAGGCGTCTTGGAATGGCGCAATGGACTATGTGACGACGATCACGGGACAGCAGGGGGTGAGGTGCGGCTACCAGTACAACGGACAGGAGTTCAGCCGGGTTTTCAGGGCCAGCAATTGCCCGCGAGTGATTGACGTGGAAGTTCCGCAATCGTCACGAATGACGCTTGCCGACTGCGAGGGCATCGAACCATCGCTGTACCAGCAGTGCATCCGAACAGCCGGGCCGACGCCGCTCACTCAATGCTCGGGGTTGAGCTTCGAGTTGAACCAAGTGTGCGTTGAGCGGGGCGGTCGCTGAAAAAAGCCGCCCCACCGTTGCCAGTGAGGCGGCCAAGGCCGGGAACCACCCCGGCACATCCCACGATGAAACTCTTTCGTTAGATCGACACCGGGTTGAGATCGGCGCCGAGGCCGTAGCCTTCGCCCGTGATGTCGTCCCAACCTTCTTGGTTGATGCCGTCCCACCCGTCGCGCATTACTGGCAAGCCTCGCACGTGCCTTCGCCGGACAGGTCGCATGCCTTGCTGCCCGACAGGAAGTCTTGATCGTCTTCCTGCGCGGCGGGTTGTTCCTTGACGGGCTCTTCGCCCTTCTGCTTGTCTGCGTCCATGTGCGTCCTTGGTTCGATGAATGGTTGCGAGAGAGGGATTTGAACCCCCGACCTATGGGCTTGATGAGTGCGCCGCTCTACCGAACTGAGCTACCCCGCGAAGACCCTATTGGGCTTTCGCGTCCAGGCCGAGATCAGTGCGTTTTTCCGCTTTGGCCGGATGCGCTCATCCCCTAAGCGGATGGCTCGTATGGCCCACACCAGAAGTCCGCGCTTCTCGAAAGCCGCCGCTCTTCATGCTCGGGAGGCAGAACGCTACGCGGCCACCGCCGACCACAAGGTGTGATGTTTTCCTCCTCCGCCGGCTTTCCTATGGCCCGGCTTCACAGGCCCACGTGGCAACGATCCCCTGGGCGTCTTTTCCGGCTAGCATCGCCGGCTATACGCAGACGCCTCAGCGGCGCAGCAAAACAACTGGAGCGAGGAGTGCGCAGTGCATATCAACTGGCGCGAAGCGGTTCTGACCCCAAGCAAATGGCAAGACAGGGCCTCGCGCCTGTTCCTTTTGGCCTTGGTCATCGGCGGACTCTGGTACGCGCTTCAGCCGACGCCAGCGGAGAAAGCGGCCAAGGAGCGCGCTGACAAGGAAGCCCAAATGGGTAGCCAAGCCACGGTGGTGGGGTCAATGATTGCCGCGGGCGGCAAGGCATGCCTAAGCATCGGCATCCAGACCATCGATGCCTGCATGACGTCGGACGGCATCCTGACACAGGAAGTGACTGCCCGGGAACTCGCTAAGGTCGCGGTCAAGGACCGGGATGACTTCCTTGCATGGTGCCCAGGCCCTCGCACGCGCGAGCAATGCGCCGATCTCTTGAACCGCTCGATTCGGCTCGCCTGGTACGCGAAGGACTAATCGCCAATCTCGCGCAGAAGCGCTCAGACGAGCCCGTCGGCGGCCCACCGGTCCCATTCGATAGGTCGAATGGCCGCCTCGATGTGACTGGGCAGGTCCGATGGGAGTTGGTCGGTCATCCAGCAATGCACCAAGCTCGAAAAGTCGCCGTCGCCCAGTGGCTCGTCCGAATGAAGCGCGATGAAGACGGTGTAGACCGGTAACTCACCGGCACCAACTGGCGCGATGCTCAACCCCGCAGTTCCAGGGAAAAGCGTCCTGGCCCGATTGGGAAGATCGGCAAGGACCTGCTGTCGAACTGTCTCGAACGAGCCTTCCAACACCCCCAATGTCGAAAGTTCAATGTGAACTTGCTCCACGAGCACAACCCGGCCGGAACCAAGCTTGATTGTCGCGCCTAGGCGAAGATGCCATTCCATAGATTTCCCTTTCTTCTCCAACGTGGTCGAGTCGCTTTATAGCTGGTTGGACAGATCAACCTTTCGTGGGTGAACGCCCGCGCAAAAATCCGGCTCGGACCGCTAACATATGGGTTTTTATCCAGTGTTTTGGCATGTACCCGCTCATGGACATGGTCCGCTCGCGCGATCACGGCCGCGTCATTCCCGGTTGGCAAGCCGGCCGGCTCGGTGCGTTCCGTGGCGTCCTGACCGTCCGGCAGGTTCACCAGCCGCACCTACACCGCTACGTCATGACGGCGCAAATGACGATGCAGGACAAGGCCGCTGCGCCGCCGCCCGACTTATGGGATGTCCCGCTCGTGGAAGTCACGCGGGAGCGCTGGATACTGACTGGCTTCGAGCGCATCAGCGACGGCTTGACCGCCACCGACTATGCGCAGACGTGGGTGTTGATCACGCCGCGCGTCATCACGAGCGGCTATCACGGCTGCGAGGTGATCTAACTTTCCTTCAGATTTTTCTTTTCTGCTTCAGTCATGGGTGGCAACTGAACCGCAGCGAGTATCTTGTCTCCGGCGGCCTCGATCGCAATGAGTATGTCCGCGACAACCTCTGGATGCGTAACCCGATGCTCTTGAAAATACTGAGCATGGAGAACCGCCTCGTGAAACGCAGTTCGTACATCGGGTTCGAGGTAGATGCAACTTGCATCCCACCAGCGCTGGCACTCCAGGGCCACTTCCGCGATTCGGCCTCGCTGCACATCGGCCAGCACTCTGTAAAGCTCCATCCAGTGCGTGAATGCCTCCTGATGCTTCTCCAGCCGTTTGTCCAAGGCCGCGAGGCGAAGCTGATGCGTCGCCTTGAACTGCTCGACCACCATGGTCGATTGCAATTTGGCCTCTTCCACCAGCTTCGTGATCGCTGCCACGTCCTCCTTGGTGGCGAGATTCTTGCCCTTCTCCGTGAGATAGCTGGGCAAGTAGTGCTTCACGAGCATCTTGAATGAAATCCACGCCACGCCCATCGCCACGGCAAGGCAGATCACCAACACTTCCCAGAATTCAAGTTTCATCGTCGCATTGTGTGGCGCCGCCCGTGCCGCGGGACGGCGGTCAGCAGGCGCTCGACAGCGAAAGCACGGGCTCGGCGCCGGGATCACCGGGCAGGCATTCCGTGCCGGTCGGATTGCGATAGGCGACGAGTGGGCGCGTCGTTTCGCGGAACGCCGATCCTTCCGCCGTGACCACCGTCATCGCCAACGGTTCGGGCGGCATCGTCACGGTCTTCCTTTAGGCGCCGCGCGCAGCACGCTCGCCCGTTGTTGAAATGCCCACCACGTGCAGGGATGCATGCGGCGCACGCCGCCAGGATTTGATCCTGCGTCTTGATGATCTCGCCGATGAGACAGCCTTAGGCGTCGCTCTTCATTGCCATTACTTGCTCCCGTGACGTTGGACAACGGTGGGCCGCACGTCGCCCTCGACGGCAGATAGGGGCTTCGCCGGCAGAATGCCGGGCGCGCCAGCCAACGTCATTCCCACGCGACGGCCGTTCTCGAAGGGGGCCAGGACGGCGCGCGAGCGTTTGAGCAAGGCTTGTCCGGTAGCAATGCGATTCGGGACGTTCACGGCGCATCCTCCGCGTCCATCACCTGCACGAGCAGCGCTTGATGCGGAGCGATCGAATCGAGCACGGGGTTGGGCACGGCATTGGGGCCAAGGTCCGGGGCTTCGGGCGCATGCAGATCGGCATGCGTCAGCCAGACTCCGAACGCCAGCGTGACGCCGGGCTCGACGGTCGGCACCACGACGACTTGTCCGAGGGCAGGCGTGGCCGCGCCGACAGACGTGTCGAACTCGACCCGCAGGCACAGCGTTATGTCGCCCGGCTCGATCGCGCCGGCAGCGACAGCCAGGTCAACGGCGTCCGCATCAACGATGTGGAAGCGCACCTCGCCGAGCGAGACGACCTTGGGGACGGCCGCATCGGCTTCGCCCCACGTCTCGGGATCGTCGTCGTTGAATGGCACGCCGGATGCATCGAGCGCGATGCGCTGCAGCAGTTCGGCCGCGACATTGCGCGCGTGATCGTCGGTCGCGGGTTCGGGATCGGTTTCAGGCTGCATGCCGGGAATCTCCGGTTTGGACTTGTGGATGGACGAGGCGGCAACGGCACGCCCCTGAAGGCGAGCGCGCCCAACAGCGACCAGCGTGCGAAGCCGGGCAGCTTGACGCAGAAGGATTTCGTTATGCACGGCCGCTTCCTTGCTGTATAGAAAGAAGCGCCTGCAATGCGCGGGCGATCGCGGCCGAGTTCGGGTCGGCGCGGCCGGTGTAGACAGCCATGGCCTTGCGGATGTCGGCAACGCTGGCGGGCTTCGGCAGCGACGCGCCGCGCGAGGCCGCCGGCACCACGATGCGACGCGAGTTCTTCGGCAGCATGGCCTCCGCGTCAGACTGCCGCACGATGAAGGCTTGCGGTTTGGCCCGGCCCGGATGGTCGATTCGCGCACGGTCCGCCGCGATCATCTTGGCGATGTGCTGGCGGAAGCCGATACTCGATTGAACGTCCGTCATGACGCGTGCCAGATGCTTGCAGCACGCGCCGTCAAGCGTCGGGTTGGTGAGCTTGGGCATACCGTGCTCACTTCTGCCGGCTACCCAGCCGCCCGCCGTCGCCACGAAGCGCAGGAAGTACCGGAAGTGCTGGCAGTCACACTCGAAACGCAGGGCGCTTTCCTTGCACAGCCACTTCGCCGAATCGGCCGGCGTCCCGGGCCGCGCTAGCGCCGCCGAATACGCTGCAAATTCGATGTTCACATGGTGGCGAGTCACCTTCGAGCGCGGGCCGCTGTCCGTCACGAGATGGACCTTCCCGGCTTGCAGGCGGGCTGGCATCGAAAAACGGATTTCACTCTTTGCGCGCTCGATGTCGATGGCCCGCGACAGACCCAGCGCCTCCTTCGCGGTCAAGCCCCGCTGCGCCTTGTCCCCCAGCGCGGCGACGGCTTTCTTGAATTGGGCAAGGTCGGCGGGCGTGATGGCCCGCACACCCGCACCGCCGAGCGTCGTCGTCAGCATGCGAGCCGGGCTCAAGCCGCCAGCAACCTCGCCGGGTTGCAGAATCGTGCGTGCCTGCCGCCGGCTGTCGAGTTCGATTTGCCGGATGCGGTTGAGCGCCGACTGCGCGTTTCCGATGCGCGGGGCCTTCACTTTGAATCTCCACGCACACGGACGCCCACCAGAGCGGTTTGGGTCGCGAATCCGATTTGCAGATCGTCCGAGCGAGCCTCGCGCGCCGCCCGGCGCTCCATGCGCATCTGCACCATGCGCTCTTGCGAAACGCGCATTGCTGCGCCGAACTTCGCGTCGAGTTCGGCCGCGTCGAGCACGACATTGACCGTCGTGCCGCCCTCGTCGTACAGGCGATGGTGACGGGCGAGAACGGCGAGCGCCGCCTCTTTCGAATGCGTCTTGACCTCGATGCCGTCCTTCGTCTCCTTCACACAGGCCAGCAGCGCACGAGCACGGCGGCTGATGTAGCGCGTGTCCTGCAGGACGACTTCGCCGACGCCGAGGCCGAAGCATTCGGGACAGTCCTGATCGATCTCGCGACGCTTGTCGTACCAGACCTTCGGCGTGGCGACCGAGAACTCTCCGATGTCGCCACGACCGGCGGCAATCAGTTCTTGCCGACGCGCTTCGTGCTTTTCACGGCGTTCGATCCACTCGCCGGGCGTGAACTGCCGCGCGCGCCCGCCGGTCGGCTTGTCGATGGTTCCGTGGCAGTAGCGGCAACAGTACCGGTGGTAGCCGGTGAGTTCGGTCGCGTCGGCCTCAACGATGTCGGCGAAGGCTTGCAGCACGTGGTCGCGGGTGGCGCGAACGGCCTCGATCTTGTCTTCGACGCGCGCTTGGACGATCGCCCGGATAGCTGGGCTCGCCAGCAGCTTGGAAGCGCGCGAGGCGGCGTCGCTGGCAAGATAGCCGGCGCGGATCGCGGCTTGGGTGCCGTTCCCGCACTCGACGAACTCGCTCACGAACAGTTGCTGCCGCAACGGCAGGCGGCTCACGTCGAGGTCGACAGCTTCTTCCACCGCCGGCGGGGTGCTGGCGCGCTCGCGCGAGCGCGAACGGCCGGATTTCTTGGCATTGATGGGCGAACGTGGGCCGACCTTGGCCGCGACGGCGCGTGTCTTGGCCGGCGTCTTCACGCTGGGTGCGGTCTTCTTCACGTTGCTGCCTTATCGCCCTCGCGGGCGGCGATCAGTTCATCGAAGCCCAGACCCGCCAGCGGCGCGGGATCGAAGGTCGGCGACACGCTGAAGGCGCGGAGCTTCTCGATGTGCGGCGCGATCTCGGCGATGCGGGCGCGACGGCGCTGGGTCAGAGCTTCCGGCGAAAGCGCCGTCGGTTCGGTGGCCGCCACCTGAGCCTCTGACATGCCTAGATTGCGCAGAATCGAGAAGCGCGTCGGCAGGCCCATCGCTGCGGCACGGGCGGCCGACTCGTCATCTTTGATCAGACGCTCACGCTCCGCGACCAACTGGCTGAGCAGCTTGCCAACCGCATCACGCAAGGGCTGGTGGCGCGCCATCGCCAACTTTTCGGCGAGGTCATGCGCGATCTTGTCGGCGCGCACGGCTTCAATCTCATCGTCGATCGCTTCGGCCATGCCTGAAAGAATTTCGGAGATGACTTCCGAGCTCAGGCCCAGGTCCTTCTGGCATGCGAAGCCGATGGCGCTCGCGATCGCGACCCGGTAACAGGCCACGTCGACAAGGCGCTCCACTTTCAGCTTGTACGCGGCGGCGGCCTTCTGAATAGCCGGATTGCGGTACAGCGCGACCATCTGGTCGACGATGGCCGGATTCTTTTCTTCGACCAGAGGGCTGCGGCGGACAAAGTTTTCGTAAATCGACACGGCGATCTCCAGGTGTTCACGTGCCGCTGGACGGCGTTGGGGTTGGACGTTGGCGTCGATGGGCGCCACGGGGCTGACGGAAGCCTTCGTTGCGAAGCGGCTGCGCGCAGCGTCGATCAATGCGGTGACAGCAAGCTGCATTTCAGACGCCTTCTGCTGCGGGCCGGTGCCCGGCGTTGATGAATGCCTGCACATCGCTACGCTTGTAGCGAACGAGGCGACCGCCGATGCGGACGTAGGGCAGTTGAACGCGGCCGGTGTGGCGCCATGCGGCCAGCGTCTCGACCGAAACTTTCAACGTGCTGGCGACCTGTTCGTCGTCAAGCAAGGGTTCGATGGATTGGTCCATTTTTAAGGTGCGGAAGTGGTTGGTTGGGTGATCGTCCCTGCGGATGGCTGCGCGACTGAGGCCGCTTTTCCCGTTTCAGGCCACGCCGCGTTCCGCGTCGTTCGCCGCTATTGCGCTGGCGACGCGCTCGCGCAGAGCAAGGTCCAGGCGGTCGAACTTCTCGATCGCGCGCCGCGTTTCGTGCAAGCGGGCTTCGAACTCCGACGAGAGGCGGGCCACAGCAGCGCCGCCCTTCATCTCATCGAACTCTGCTTGGCGCTGCAACACTGCAAGCGCATCGATCAGCGCTTGGCCGGCCGACAACACGGTGCGGGCGAGCACGACATCCGGACCGACGGCAGCAGCGTGAGCGCCGATCGAATCGACAAGCCCGCCCGCGAGGCCATCGAGCAGCCCGCGCAATCCGCGTACCGTCGCTGCGCGCAGCGAGCTGGCCGGGTCGCGCTCCGGCTCGCTCGTGAGGCCGAGCAAATAGTCGGTACTCACGGCGTACACCTCGGCGGCTTTCATCAGTTCAGGCAGCGGCATGAGGCGCTTGCCTTGCTCGTGCTGGCTGAGCTGCGCGGAGGTCGAGTAGCCAAGATGTTTCGCTGCCTCCGTTTGCGAATAGCCGGAGAACTCGCGCGCAGCGCAGAGGCGGGGACCAACCACAAGGCGGGCAAGCCGGCGCTTCGGCGCCTCGGAGTCGCCAGCACCGCTATCGTTTGCGGCGGGCGCGTCGGTGTTGACTGCTTCGGGGCGTTCGGTCGTAGTGAAAACGGCTATGTGCATGACTGCTTGATAGATCGGGCTGAGGCGATGGGGCGGGATATGCGCTGGGCGACGGCGCGATACGGCGGTGGCGCTCACTGGATCGGGTGGGCGATGCCCGTGTAGAGGCGGCTCGGATCGATGTGTTCGTCAACGAAGGCGCGGATGTCTTCGACCGGTACGCCGAGCTTCTCGGCGATCTGCTCGGGGCTGTAGACCGGCTCGCCGGCAGAGTTGACGTGCGTGGCCTTCGGGATGGCCGGCGCCAGGATCGCCTCGGCTTCGGCGCGGTAGCGCGGCGGCGCCGTTTCGAATGCCTGAACGAACAGAGCGCTGTACTCGGGATTGCCGTGAACCGCGTCACGGCTATGCAGGTCAACCGCCTCGCCGATCTGGCGCAGCGCCTCGAAGAATTGGGGGTGGTCGTGGCGCTCCACGTGGCCGCGCGCCCAGTTGTGCCATTGCTCGGCCGAGCCGGGCGCGACCTTCTCCAGCATGTCGTAGTAGTCGTCCGGTGCGATGAGCAGCATGCGGGCGAACTTGATCTCGTTCTCGGGGGTATGCAGCGCCGCCTCGCCATCGGTTTTGACGACGTGCTCCATCCAGGCAAGTGCGTCGAGCCACGCGACCGAGCTGCCCGCCGGGCTCGGGGCATCGACAGGCACGCCGGAACGCTTCAAGCCGAAGCGGTGCTCACCGGGCGTTTGGTGCTCCGGGCAAACGTACTCACCGCCCGGCACGACCTCGTCCAGCACGGTGCAAAAGGTGGTCGGCTTGCCGTCCTCGTCGGGTTTTTCACACAGGGCATGGCAGCCAATGCATTCGCGGCTTTCATGGACGCGCTCCGTATGCGAGTGCGTGAGGCGGCCATCCTCGTCCTCCGTGTAGATGGGCCACTCGCGCAGGCCCTGCTTCTTGGGCGGCGCGTTGGACGCGTCCTTCGTCGCGCTAGAAATGTCGAACCGTTCGATTTTGATTGCCATGGATACTCCTTTGAAGAATTGGTTTCGCCGCGCGTTGCGGCGTCGATCACGACTAGTCCTTGAGATGGCGAGGCGTCACGTCCTGCATGCCTGGCGCAGCCACGCCTTCGGGCCGAGCGGCTGCGCCTGACACATCGCGATTGCGGCACGCAGAACCGTCTCGGCACCGAAGTCGTTGAGCAGATCGGCGATGAAGCGCTCCGACGCACTACGGTCGACGCCGGCAACGAGCCAGAAGTGCGCGCGGGCACCGGCCAGAATCAAGGCCGCGTCGCCATCGGCGCGGGTCACAGCAGACTCGTCCAGCGCCGAAGCGAGGGCGATGCGACGGCGGGCTTCCGCCAAGCGGGCCGAGTGCTTTTCTGCATCGGTCATGCCGGCATCCCTCGGCTGGCAGACTTGACGATGGCCTGCCGGCTTGGCGGCCCGCCTTCCCAGTCCGTGATCTGTTGGTACTTCCCGTTGAAGTGCAGAGGGACGAGGCCCTGTGGCCCGTTGCGGTGAGCCACGATCTCCAGTTCGGAGTAGCCCTCGAACGCGGGCTCTCGCTTGCTCAGTGGATGCGCCCAGTCGGTGAACAGCAGTGCGATCTGATCCGCCGCCGCCTCGATCGCACCGGAGTCGCGAAGGTGGCTCATCGTGGGCCGCCCGTAGTGCTCGTCGGCCTTGCGGGACATCTGCGACAGCACCACAACGCCGATTTGCAGATCGAGTGCCAGCGCCTTGATGCCGTTCACGATCACGTCGAGTTCGCGGTTGCGGTTCTCTTCGCCTGCGCCGGCCATGAGTTGGAGAAAGTCGACGAACAGCACGTCGAGGCCGTGTTTGCGTTTGACGCTCAGTGCTTTGCGGCGGATGTCGAGCAGACTGAGGCTCGATTGGTCGTCATGGATGAGGCGCAGTTCGCCGAGACGCTGTGCGGCGTCCGAAACGGCGGTCCACATGTCGTGGTCCTTGGGGTCGGCACGCATGATTCGGCCGAGGTCGTACGAGCCGGCGGCGGCCGTGTGCCGGTGCATCAGTTGATTGACCGGCATTTCCTGCGACATGAATAGAGTGCTATAGCCGCGCGCCATGTTGCGGGCCAATGCCAGCGCCAGCGCGGTCTTCCCGTTCTTCGGGCGCGCCCCGATCACCATCATTTCACCCCGACGCAGACCGCCGTTGAGCAAGCGATCGAGGCCTTCGATACCGGTCGGGATGGCCGGGTTCTTTCCTTCGCTCAGGTCATTCAGCAGAGCGAGATAGTCAACCAGCGATTCGTTGATGTGCTGCGGTTCGCGCTTCGACTTTTCCGTCGCGAGCTTGGCGAGCAGCATCTGAGCCTTGTCGATCTGTTCGGCCGCTGATCCCGAAGAGACGCCAAGATCGGCGATTTCCATCCCTGCGCGCACGAGTTCACGCTGGCGATGACGCTCGACGATGACGGCCGCGTGGCGGCGGATCGTGGCCGAGGACGGCACGTATTGCGCGAGGTCGTTGAGGCGCGTGAGTCCATCTTGCTCGGCCTTGCCGGCGGCGCGCATGGAATCGAACACGGCAATCACATCGAACGGCTGGCCGGCGGCGGCCATCGCCAGGATCGTGCCGAACGCGTCGGCGTGAAACGCCGCATAGAACATCGTCGGCGCCAGATCGCTCACGCGTGCCAGAGCCTCGTTGTCGAGAAGCACGGCGCCGATCACGGCGGCCTCGGCTTCGAGGCTGTGAGGCATCGGGCCGATAGTCGAAGCGCATTCAGTTTTCATACGCACCTTCGACGACCTTCACGAGGTTCTCGGACTTGCAAAGCCAGTCCAGGCTCAGATCGAACGGCTTGCGCCCGGGTGCCGGCTTGGTGCGGCCACAAAGGAAATCCGATGCCGACACATAGCCGAAGAACTTACGCCACCAATCGAGGTTCTGGCGCTCGGACTTCTCGCGCCAGCGAGCGCGCAGGGCTTGCTGGCGTGCCGGCGTCCATTCGCGAACGCGCCGCGCAGCCGGCAGCACCTCGTGGAACAAGTTGATGATCTGCTGATGCGGGCACGAATCTGCCGGTGCCGAAGGCTCTGCGACAGCAGAGTTCTCGCCCTCTGTACCTTCGACTACCTTCCCTTCCTTTCCCTTCCCTTCCCTTACGGGGTCGAGGGCTCGCCCCTCGCTCGACGAGGCCTCGTCGAGCACTCGCTGAATCGTCGTCGAGGGCTCGCCGAGCGGGGAGCGAGCATCAGCCGAATTGCCGGGAAACGGCGGGTGCTTGAACGTCGGGCGGTCGATGCGCTGATGGTGCCAGCCGGTGACGTGCCAGTAGGCCTTGCCGCTCGCCGCGTACTCGACGACGAGGCCCTGCACGAGCATCTCGTTCACCAGCATTTGCACATCTGCCGTGGACAGGTCGTCGCTCGGAAATACCTCCGCCTTGAGGGTGCGGGCGCTAGCCGGATGGTTGCCGCCGTCGTCGCAGAAATTCAGCATGCCCAGGAAGCCGAAACGGGCCTCGATTCGCATGTTCATAACCTGCTCGCTCGTGTAGAACTCGGGTTTCACAGTGCGGATTCGGGCCATTAGAGGAGCGCGCCCCAGCGGATGTGGTTCTGCGCCAGCAGACGGGCCAGGGCGCGACGCCAGCCGGCGGCCTGATCCTGATAGCCCTTCGCGAGTGCGCTGTCCAATGAGGCGAGCCAGAGTTCTGCGAGCCCGAAGCGACCCGGAATGAAAGCCTTCTTCGGGGACACGTCGTCATGGTGGGCGCCATGCTGGCGGTCCTGCTTGCGCAAGGCGATCAGCTTGCGCAGATCGGCGATCTCGCGGTCGATGGGCGAACCCGGGCCTGCAAAGTCGCGAACGGCACCGGGGCAAGCTGCCCCGGGCAGGGGGCGTTCCACGGCCGGCGCGGCGTCTTTCTGATTCGACAGAGTGCGATGGCCGAGGTTGCCGACGGGAACGAGCCTCCCGGGCATTACGCAACCCCCAGCACGCGGCGCAGTTCTGCGACGGGGTACGCGAGGCGGCCATTGATGCGCAGCGGGCGAACAATGCCCGTATCCTTGCAGGCGTGTGCGCGCAGAGTCTGCGGCTTGCGGTTGAGGTAGTACGCCGCCGCTTCGGTCGTCACCGTCGGGCTGGTGACATGTTCCAGGGGGGGATAGGACGTGGCGGCACGGGGTGCGCGCTCAGCCTTCGCGAGTTTGTCGGCCGCCGGGATCGGCAGTTCGATCGGTTCCATTTGCTTCGACTCCATTGATGGCGATCAATCGCCGTTGAGTTCAATGGTGTCGGGGAGCCCCGCTTAAGTCTCCGACTTACATTGCGCGGGGGATTGATGTCGCAACCCCCGTGGCGGGCGAAATCAGTCGGACAGACGTGGCGGATTGATCGCTTCGGCAAGACGCTGCAAAGCCTCTGCGCGCGTCAATCCACCCAGGCCAAGGGGATGCGGATCGTCAGCTTCGGGACTTGATGATGCCGGCCGCGACTGGCCGTATCCGTCAATGCCGCCCTCAATCTCCGCAAGCAAGGCATTCAACCTTCGCCGCTGGTCGCGCGCATCCTTGGTGTCACCGTGCCAGCGTCTGCCGCTCTTGACCAGCCGCTCCACTTGACGTTTGCCAATTTTGAAGTCGCGGGTAAGAGCATCCTTCGCGCGCTCGGATGGCACGCCTTTGTCCAGCAATTCGAAGTAGGCGCCAGCAACCTGCTCCGCGTCACGGTCGCCTCGGCTTCCGGATGGTGCGCCGTGAAGGTGATCGGGCAACTTGCCCTCGACTGCGGCCTTGGTAATGATGAGATTTACCATGGCTTGAAAGCTTGGCTCGATGGGCGCGCCCGAAAGCACAGCCTCTGCAAGAACGTCCAGCACGTCTCGCTCCGGCACTTTGATGCCGCGCCGCCACATCGACAAGGCCTCCGTTTGCTTGATTGCGGCCCGTTGCGCGGGCGTGATGCCGATGGTCAATCTGGATCCCATTCGTCGCCGGCCGCACCGTACCGGGCTTGGTCGATTGCAATGCCAGCCACCGCCCAGTACGCGACTTCCTGCACCGCGTCCCCGAACAGGGTCGCCGCGCGCTCCAACAGCGCGAACATTTCGGAGCCCTCGGGGTACTTGGCGAAGAGCGGTTCCATGCGCGGGAAGGTGTCTTCGGACAGGAGATCACCCGTGCCGTCGATCAGGCTTTCGAGGTAGGCGCGGTCATCGTCTTCATCAGCGCGTTGCAACGCAGCGGCGCGGCCATCCAGGGCCCGTCGGAGCAAATCCACCATGTCCTCGTCGCCGCGCGTAAGGTACAGCGCGCGCAGCACCATCAAGCGACCGAGAACGTACGGCCGCATAGGGTCGGGATGCCCGAGGAGCAGCGCGTGCAAGTACAGGCTACCGGCGTGAACCTGATCTGCAAGGCGGATGTCATCGTGACGCTGCGCGGCCCGTGTCAAGCCGAGGTGCGCAGGGATCGTTGGATATGTCAGGTCAACCTTGCCGGCCAGTACGGCCAGTGCGAACCATATGTGGTTGTCGCGGCTCACGCGTTGCTCCCGAAGAACTCGTTCAACGGCGTTTCGCTCGCGCACTCCCCCGACTGCACGTCGCGATCACTGCGAACCACGGCGAGCATCGCGGCGAAAACGTGGGCGCGGGCGGCGTTTGAGCGCTCGCGCTGCGCATCGAATCCAGCAAAATCATGGGCGCGGGTCATGCGCTTCATCTCGCGGGTCAACTTCTGGAGTTCTTTGGTGGCCTCGTGAAACTCGGCCATAGCTAACTCTTGAGCGGAGCGAACCTTGTTCGCGTTGCGATCGGCCTTCATTGCGTCAGGCCCCAGAGTTCGTGCAGGTCAGCGCCCGCGTCGCTATCGGTCGAATCAGCCGTGAAGCCGATCTGCTTCAACATGCCAACTACGCCCGCTACCATCGGTCGCATGTCGGGCGGCACGCGGTCTTCCGAGACCTTGATCCATTCCAGGCACTGCGCTGCGTGGTCGGAAATCCGATCCAAGGCAACACGCAGAGTAGGGGTCTCCTCGCCGCCCTCGATCAGCGTCAGGATTTGCTTGTTGAGGCTGCGCTTCTGGACGGCCGCCATTTGTTTCACGCGCTCTCGGTGGCCGGGGTGTTCGAAGCGCAGGACGTACTTGTCGCCCCGAGAAATCTGCTTGCTCATGTCACTCTCCTTGTTGAAGTTCGTTGGTTGATATGGCCTGAGGCCATAACCAAGAATGTATGGCCTTAGGCCATCATGAGCAAGGCATTTTTTATGGCCTTAGGCCACTACCATCCATAAATGGACAAAAAACCTCAGGACAGCGAATCAAGACACGCGGATAAGTTCATCGTCCGCTTTCCCGCCGGCATGCGCGATCGAATCGCGGAGTCGGCGAAAGGGAGTGGTCGCACCATGAACGCGGAGATCGTTGCGCGGCTGCAAGCGAGCTTCGACTCGGCGGCCTCGCCTGATGCGACTGCGGTACAGGAGCTTGCCAATAGCCGTGCGCAGACGATCACCGCCATGGAATTTCTGCAAGGCAGTCTTTGCGAGACGGTCGTGGCGATGTATGCAAACCTGCCGGCCAAAGATCAGCGCGATCGCACTCTCTCAAACGCTCATAGGCTTGCGGCGAGCCTGCTGGCTGGCGCGCGGCCTGGCGACTACCTGAGATCGAGGTCAGAACTTTTGGCGGCCAATCCGGCTCTCGCTCGCTTCCTCGAACAGGTGGAGGCCGACATCGAGGTGCACCAGAAAAAGGAGGCGCGCACCGGTAGTGCAGGCGGCGCCAAGCGATAGATCATCAAACGCTCAGGCGGCTTTAAGCGGGATGACGTTGCCCGGCAGCGCTTCCGGCTCTTCAACGAACTGCACCTCGGCTTTCTCCAGGATGTGCCTCTCGATGATCGATAGAAATGGCCGTAGCGCATCGACACTGCGCGGCCGATACCCTTCGGCGGTCGCACTCGGCTTGTGACCCATCACCTGCGCAATGGCGCCAGCGGGCGCCCCGGCGGCCTCTCCAAGCAGCGAGAACGAGCGACGCAGGCCGTGAATGGTCAGCCCATCAATGCCGGCACTTTGGAGCGCCTTCGAGTGGCTCGCGCGCGTGTCTGCGATTCGGCCGGTCTTGCCGCTCGTGGATGCGAACACGAAATCATTGACGCGTGGAAGTGTAGCCAGCAATCGCCCGAGGTACGGCGTCAGAGGAATGGTGCGCGTCGCCTCCACCTTGTCGGCGATCGTGAGCTTTTTCCATCGAAAGTCGATGTCAGCCCACCGGAGCGCAGCCAATTCCTCGCGGCGAGCGCCGGTCAGTAGCAAAGCGCGCAGGTACACAGACGCCGTGCGGTTGCTCAGTGCCTCCACTCCGGTCCACCATCCGGGCAATTGCGCGCCTTCGAGTGCATCGGTCCGACGAGTGTTGGCCGGGAGCGATTCAACAATGGATGCGGCCTTGCCTGCATCGCGATCAACGACCGAGCGGTACGCTGGTCGAGCAGAACACCAGCGCAGGAACCCGCGAAACATCATCAGGGCGCGAGCGGCTTGGTGCTTGCCCGCCTTGGCCTCGCGGTCGTACCAACTT
The DNA here is from genome assembly GCF_018449755.1 of Variovorax sp. dw_954. Classification (NCBI taxonomy): domain Bacteria; kingdom Pseudomonadati; phylum Pseudomonadota; class Betaproteobacteria; order Burkholderiales; family Comamonadaceae; genus Variovorax; species Variovorax sp. dw_954. Next base: position 179,082 of record NZ_JAAVVD010000015.1, read on the forward strand.
TTCAGCGCGTCCTCATTCACATCGGCCAGCGGCAGCGCGAGCAGCGGGTACAGCGGGCCGGGTCGAGTGAGGCCCTTCCCTCTCTTCTTCGCAACGCCGCCAGGCGCCGCCATCGCTTCAAGGTCGGCCCGATAGCGGGGCTTCCACGCGGCGCGCCGCTTCGGCGAACCCTCGGCGAGATACGTCGGCCACACGTCGCCGACCGTCACGGCTTCGAGGCGCTCGGCCTCGCGCTGGGCGACATCCTTTGCGATTGCTTCGGCCTTGACCGCGCGCGGGTCTCGGCCTTCGTCGATCAGGCGTTGCAGTTCGCGAGCCTTGGCCTGCGCGTCCGGAATGCGCCACGCCATCGCGTCACCGATCGTGATGCGCAAGCTCTTGCCCTGATAGACGCCCTGGAAGATGAAGGAGGGCGCGCCGCGCGGTGTGGCCCGAAGCCCGAGGCCCGGTGCCTTGGCGTCCCACAGGAACGCCTGGGCCTTGTCGGACGGGCACGTGAAGCTAGCGACACGCGGCGCGGTGAACGAGATTTTTGCCATGCGGCCGATTCTCTTACATCGAGGCCGATGTAACGCAGGATGTAAGAGATTTTTTGAAATCGAGATCAACAATCCGGCATCTTCCGAGCCAGAATTCTTCGATTTCCCTCTGGCGTACAGAGTGAAAATCAACAAACCTCAATGTTCATCCATCCACTATCTTTCTCATTCGTAATGAGAAGGTCGGGTGTTCGATTCATCTCTCCGGCACCAATCGCAGCAAAGCCCCGTTGCTATCAGATCGATAGCAACGGGGCTTTTCTCATTGTCAATCTGCGTGCGGCTCGCCGTGAAGCGACGCGGCCGGATGGCCGGCGGCAAGTGCGCGCTTCGTCCTATCGCATCCGCTCCACGTCCGGCAGCTTCCAGCTCTTGTCGAAGAAGACCTTGGTCGGCGCGTAGGCGCGGAACATCAGCTCGAAGCCGCGCCTGGGATCGGTCGGCACCCAGTTGGATTCCTTGCCGGCAGGCGCCTTCGGACCAAAGTAGACGTCAACAGAGCCATCGGGGTTCTTCTGCATCTCGGCAATCTGCGACGAGCGGCTCGCACGCGGCATGTTGCGGATCAGGGCATGCGTCTCGCGGTCGTACGCGGTGATCGACCAGTACTGCGCCACCGGCGCATCGGCCGGCACCGTGATGCGATAGGTCTTGCCGCCCTGGAACGCGTTGCCCTCCTTGTCCTTGATGCCGATCAGGTAGAACTGCCCGGCTCCGAGCCGCTTGATGCCGATGTAGGCATAGGAATAGGTCAGGCCGCGAAGGTCGACCGGGTACTTGTCGGGCTCGTTGAAGGACTTCTGGGCCGCCTCGATCAGCTCGGGGAATGTCGGCCCGGTCCAGTGGCTGCCGGGATAGAACGGCGGCAAGCCCGCGTCGTAGCGGGCCTCGAGCCAGGCGCGCGCCTCCTGGGCGCTCGCGGCGAGCGTGGCCCGGGTCCTTGCATCGGGGTTGAACGGCTTGCCCTTCTCGATGCCGAGCGTGCGCAGCGGATCGATCATGGCGCGGTCGCGTTCGAGCCAGGGCTCGGCCTGCACGATGCGGTCGAGCGATTCGAAGAAGCTGGCGTCGTAGCGGATGGTGGCGTCGAACAGCACGTCGGCCGCGTCGGTGAACACCGTCGCAGCCGGTGCGCCCGCCTGCGCGAGCGGGTAGACCTTGATTCGCTTTCCATAGGCCACCGACTTCGCAACGTCGGCCGCGCCGTGGCTCTTGAGGTTGGAGCGCAGCAAGGCGTAGCTGCCGAAGGTCGCGGGCCGCAGCACGATGTAGCCCTCGGGAATCGGGCTCGCGTACCCCGGCGGCACGAGCAGGTACTTGCCGCCCTTGCCTGCATCGGCGCCGGTCGGGCCGGCGTCTTCCAGCGGCATCTGCCAGATGTCGACGATGTTGCCGTTGAGGGAGCCGTCCTCACCCGCCGGCGGCACCTCCAGAACGACCGGGCCATCCTTCGTGTTGAAGAAGGCCATCAGGTAGATCGCGTCGGGGTTGGGCGTGAGGGTCTGGTTGTGCCAGTCGAGTGGCCGCGACCAATAGACGATCTGGTTGACCTTGCCCGGTGTCCCGGTGAGCATCTGCTGCAGCATCAGGTCGTAGTTGACGGCGGGGATGCCCCAGTTCACGGCCTCCACGGCACGGCGCTGCAAGGCGCGGTCGGACAGTTGGGCCGCCGTCGGCGCGCGCGAGGCAGGGGCCGCCCACGCGGCGAGCGACGCTGCGACGGCCAAGGTTGCAAGGACTGCTTTCTTCATGAAGAGCCTTCATTTGCGTTGAAAGGACGCGCGAGTTCATCACAGTTCTCGCCGCGTTGCCACCGAGACGATCGGCCTTGACATGAGCGCAGCCAGGAGCAACCCTCTGTGCCTTTCAACGCACCACCCGGGATCGCCATGGACATCGGACGCAAGGCTTCGTTCTGGAAGGGCTCGCGCGCGCGCACCGGCTGCCTGGCCCTGGGTGCGCTGCTGGTATCCGCCTGCAGCACCCCGCCGCCTTCCACCGAGGCCGTGTCGCCTGCTGCGGTTCAGACCCGTGTCGGCAAGGTGGAACTGCAGAGCGGCTACCCGAGCGAAGCCTCGGTGCGCATGCTCTACGACGAGATGGACTTCCAGCGCGCCGTGCAGGCCTACATCTGGGCCACGCCCATCGTGGCGATGGACGCCCTGCGCATTGCCAACGTGCGCGACTGGGGGGTCGACTACAACGGCGTCGGCATCGTCGACCAGTACACCGGCTCGGCGGTCGTTGCGCTAACCGGCAACTCCACCACCATCTATGCGGCAGCGTTCTCCGATCTTTCGCGCGACGGACCCGTCGTGATCGAGTCGCCGCCGGGCGCCTACGGCGTGATCGACGACTACTGGCAGCGTCCGGTCGCGGAGGTCGGCCCCTTCGGCCCTGACAAAGGCAAGGGCGGCAAGTTCCTGGTCGTGCCCGCGGACTACAAGGGCTCGGCGCCGCGCGGCTACTTGGTGGTGCGCTCCAAGACCAACCGCTTCATGTACCTCGTGCGCGGCATCGTCAAGGACGGCAACGTGAAGGCCGCGGTCGACATGCTCTCCACGATCCGCATCTATCCGCAGAAGCAGGCCGCCAGCCCGCCGGCCACGCAAATCTTCAAGGCGGGCGCCAAGGGCATGGACTCCATCGCGCCGCGCGGCTATGCCTATTGGGAGCGGCTGGCCGACATCATCGACAAGGAGCCGGTGGAGGAGCGCGACCGTTTCTTCTACGCGATGCTCAAGCCGCTCGGGATCGAGAAGGGCAAGCCCTTCGCGCCGGACGAGCGGCAGAAGAAGATCCTCACCGACGCGGCCCCGGTCGGCTTCCTGATGGCCCAGACCATCAGCATGGCGCCCCGCTTGCCGACCGCCAATGCCTACCCCGGCACGCACTGGGAATGGGTGCTGACGCTCAAGCCGAGCCAGGAGGCGCCGAACTATTCGCAGCTCGACGAACGCACCGACTACACCTTCGAGGCCATCACCGTGGCCGAGGGCATGGTCAAGGAGATCGTCGGCGCGGGCTCGCAGTACATGAGCGCGGCCAAGGACAGCACGGGTGCATGGCTGGACGGCGGCAAGTCGTACAAGCTCAAGGTACCGGCCAACGTCCCGGCCAAGGACTTCTGGTCGGTCACCGTCTACGACAACCTGTCGCGCTCGATGGTGCAGAACGGCACGGCCAAGGTCGCCCTCTCGTCCTACGACAAGCTGCAGCGCAATGCCGACGGAAGCATCGATCTGTACTTCGGTCCGGCCGAACCTGCCGGGATGGCATCGAACTGGGTCAAGACCGTTCCGGGCAAGGGCTGGTTTGCCTATTTCCGGTGGTACGGGCCGACGCAGGCCTTCTTCGACAAGAGCTGGCGGCTACCCGATATCGCGCCGGCGAGCTGAGGCCCGGAGCCGGAAGGTTCTACTGCTGAACGGTCCTGCTTCGGGTACAGGGTCCTCTGCAACCCGCTACTCATTCGCATCGATGAACAGCCGCTGGATCATCGGGTAGCGCTCGCGCACCTGGCGCTGCAGCCGCGCCACCGTCTTTCCGGCTTCGCTGGCCAGTGTGGTGGGCGTGAAATCGATGTCGAGCGTGACGAGCACTTCGTCGGGGCCGAGGTACATCGACAGCACATGGCCCACGTGACGCACGTTGGGCTGCGCCATGGCCATCTCGCGGATGGCGTCGGCAGTCTCCGTGCGGATGCCTTCGCCGATCAGCAGGCCGCGGGCCTCGCGCACCAGCGCCACGGCCACGGCGGCGAGCAGGAGCCCGATGACGATCGATGCGGCGCCGTCCAGTTCGGGCATGTCCAGGCGATGGCTGGCATAGATGCCGAGCGCCGCCACCAGCAAGCCCACCAGTGCCGCGGAGTCTTCCGCGAGCACGGTGTAGGTCGTCGGATCCTTGCTGCGATGGAGCGACTTCCAGAATGGTGCGTCGCCCTTCTGCTTCATGAACTGCCGCAGCGCGACCGCGAAGCTCGTGCCCTCGAACAATGCCGCCGCCGCCAGCACGACGTAGTTCCACGTTGCGTCCAGCAGTTCGACCGGATGCCGGATGTGCTGCACGCCCTCGTAGAACGACACGCCGCCGCCAAGTCCGAAGATCAGCACCGCGACGATGAGTCCCCAGAAGTACAGCTCCTTGCCGTGGCCGAACGGGAACTCCGGCGTGGGCGGCCGCTTGCTGAGCCTGATGCCCACCAGCAGCAGCACGCCGTTGAAAGTGTCGACAGAGGAATGAATGCCTTCCGACAGCATCGCGGAGCTGCCCGAGAGCCCGGCCACGATGAACTTGGTGATCGCGATGGCGATGTTGGCCGCGATCGCGCCATAGACCGCAACGGGTGATTCTTCATTGGCGCGAGGCATCGTGCTCAAGCGCGCGTCAGGGCTTCGGCAAGGCGTAGGCGATGACATAGTCCCCGGGCTTCGTATGCGTCGAGCCATGGCCGCCGGCCACCACCAGGAGGTATTGGCGCCCATCGTTGCCGGTATAGGTCATGGGCGTGGCCTGGCCGCCCGCGGGCAGGCGGCTTTGCCACAGCTGCCGGCCATCGGTCACGTCATAGCCACGCACGTAGTCGTCCAGCGTGCCCGACAGAAAGGCGACACCACCCGCCGTCATGACCGGGCCGCCGAGGTTCGGCACACCCATCCTGAACGGCAGCGGCACCGGAGCGAGGTCGCGCACTGTGCCGTTGCGGTGCATCCACGCAATCTTGCCGCTGGCCAGGTCGGCACCGGCCACGTAGCCCCACGGAGGCGCCGTGCAGGGAAAGCCCAGTGGCGACACGAACGGGTTCAGCCTGATGGCGAAGGGCGCGCCGAAGTTCTCGTTGAGCGCAGGCAGCGCACCCTTCGGCGCACCTCCGTCCTGCACCATCAGCGCGGTGTCGTTCGACCTTGGCACCAGCTTCGACACGAAGGCCAGGTAGGTCGGTGTCGTGAAGGCGATCTGCCGGGTCGGATCCACGGCCACGCTGCCCCAGTTGAAGACGCCGAAGTTGCCGGGATAGATCAGCGAACCCTGCGTGGTCGGCGGTGTGAAGCGGCCGTCGTAGCGCAGTCGATGGAACTGGATCCGGCAGGCCAACTGGTCGAACATCGTGGCGCCCCACATGTCGCTGCCGGCGAGCCTGGGGGGTTCGTAGGAGAGCGCGGCTTTGGGCTGCGTCGGCGCGGTGTGGTCGCCCGGTTCGGCGCCCTGCGGCGCGGGCACTTCGGTGACCGGCGTGATCGGCGCGCCGGTGCGGCGGTCGAGCACGAAAAGCTCGCCCTGCTTGGTCGGTTGCACCAGCGCCGGCACGCGCGCGCCGGCGATGGTCAGGTCCACCAGGCTCGGCTGCGACGGCACGTCGTAGTCCCAGAGGTCGTGATGCACGGTCTGGAACACCCAGCGCACCTTGCCGGTCGCCAGGTCGAGCGCCACCACCGAGGAAGAGTACGTCTCGACGGCCGGGCTGCGGTTCGCGCCCCACTGGTCGGGCGGCTGGTTGCCCATCGGCACGTACACCATGCCCAGCGCCTCGTCCACGCTGGAGATCGACCAGCTGTTCGGCGAGTTGGCGGTGTATTTCTGGCCCGGCGCGATCGGCGCCGTCGCATCGGGGTTGGCGGAATCCCAGTTCCACACCAGCGCGCCGGTATCGATGTCGAATGCGCGGATGACGCCGGACTGCTCCTTCGTCGAGACGTTGTCGAGCACGGTGCCGCCGACGATCACCAGCCCGGCCGTCACGACCACCGGCGAGGTCGAGTAGTACGAGCCCGGATCCAGGTTCGGCATGTTGGCCCACAGGTCGATCTGGCCCTTGCCGTTGCCGAAGCGCGTGCACAGCTTGCCGTCGTCGGGGTTGAGCGCGAGCAGGCGGCCGTCTGCCGTGGGCATGAAGAGCTTGCCGTGCGGGCAGTCGGTGGGGACGTTGGCCGGCGTGGGCGCCTGCCAGGACAGGCCACGGCAGGTCAGGTGCTGCAGCGCCAGCTTGCCTTCCACCTTGACGTCGGGCTCGTAGCGCCACGCCTGTTCGCCGGTAGTGGCGTTCAGCGCGATCACCGACTGGTGCGGGTTGCAGAAATAGAGCCGGTCGCCGATCTTGAGCGGCGTGACCTCGTAGGTGGTCTCCTCCGGGTCGCCCGGCTTGCCGCGCAGGTCGCCGCTGCGAAAGGTCCAGGCTTCCTTCAGGTTGGCGACGTTGGCCGGCGTGATCTGGGCCAGCGGCGAATAGCGCTGGCCATCCGAGGTGCGTCCATAGGCCTGCCAGTCGCCGTCCGGCACGCCATGCGCGGCCGCCACCGTGGGAATGGGCGTTTGTGGGGGCGGCAGCATGCCGGCGGTGTCGTGGACATCGTGCAATGCCGCGGTCCCCGCCGCCACCGCGCTGGCCGCCAGCACCAGGCTCAGGAACAGGCCGCCGCCGCGACGCCAACTCGTCTCGAGCGGACCGGTGATCCAGGGTGTCAGCAGCAGCAGGCCGAACACGACGAGCACGTCGAGGCGCGCAGCCAGCGGCCACCAGTCGAGCCCGACCTCCCACAAGGCCCAGAGCAGCGTGCCCAGCACCAGCACCGCGAAGACCGCCAGCGCACCGTCCGAGCGAACCGCCACGAAAACGCCGGTCAGGCCCAGCAGCAGGCCGGCGATGAGGTAGTACCAGCTGCCGCCGAGCGCGACGAGCCAGATGCCGGCGCCCAGCAGGGCCAGTCCGAGGACGAAGAACAGGATGCCCAGAAAGGCGGGAAAGGATGAGGAACGCGTGGTGCGGGACGAACGGCGGTAAGAAAGGGGCGTGGGCTGCAAGTGAAGACTCCGGTTCCGCCAACCGTACGGCTTGCCCGGGCGCAGGCCCGTAGGCCGGCGGCTTCAACCGGCGTCTGCTTGCGACGATAGACGCCGCACCGCCCCGCCCTGCTGAAGGCGCAACGATGCGCAGCCGGCGTCAGCGGCGGCCGGCGATGCCGGAGTCGCCCTGCGGTGTCGGGCGCATGGAAACCGGCGCCATGCTTTCAAACACGCCATCGCGCCGGACCCACGCATGGAACAACGCAGCGGCAAGATGCAGCAGGATCAGCGCGAAGAAGCACAACGCCAGGAACTGGTGCGCATTCCACAGCATGCTGTGCAGCGCAGCGTTGGGCGCCACGATGGCCGGCAGGTGCAGGCCGGCGACCACCACCGGATAGTCCGCCGCCGACAGCATGCCCCAGCCGATCAGCGGCATCGCGATCATCAGCAGGTACAGCAGCAGGTGCGACAACCTGGCCGCAAGCTTCATCGGCGCAGGCATGTCGGACGGCAGCGGTGGCGTGCCGGAGCGCCAACGCACGATCAGCCGCAACAGCGCGAGCACCAGGATGGCGATGCCCAGCGGCTTGTGGAAGTTCACCAGCGTCAAGTACACGGGCCGGATCGTCGAGACCATGCCGACGCCGACGAAGAGCATCGTCCAGATGCAGATCGCCATGACCCAGTGCAGCACGCGTTGCAGGGGCGTGAAGCGCAGGGGATCGCGGCTCACGGCTTGGCTCCCGATGCGGTGCGCGGATAGTCCTTCTCTTCGGCGGTGCGGCGGTTGAACGACACGGCGTACGCAGCCGAACGCGCGGCCGGGAACGGATCGTCGGAGGTGCGCATGCCCGAGGGCAGCACGGTCGGGTCGAAGTTGATGTCGCGGCAAGGCCCGTCAGGCTCGGGCTCGATCTTGCTGACCAGCAGCGTTCCGACCTCGACCTTGCGACGGTCGTCCGGCCATGCCTTGCTGGGTTCGGCTGTAGGGTCGCCGGGGTTGGCAACAGTGACGATGAAGGTCCAGCGCTGTGGCGCGCTGGCAACCCTGTCGGTGATGTCCTTGAACAGGAAATCCGGGCCGCGCTCTTTCAGTTCATCCGGCGGCACGGCCACCGGCGCCGCAGCCGGCACGAAGGACCAACGCACCGTCTGCTCCTGACCTTGGGCGTTGGTGAAGACGAAGCTGTTGAGGCTGTTGAAGCGGTTCTCCGCATAGGAGCCGGTGAACGGCGCGCTGCCGGCCCACGCGCCGAACGCGCCGAGTTCCGGATGTGCCGCCACGAAGGTCTTCATGGCATTGGGGTCCTTCGAATGCGATGCCAGTTGCAGGTCGTAGAAGGCCTGCGGCGTGGCGACCGGAAAGAAGGGTGCATCGAGCATGGCGGACCGCCATTCCTGCCCGTCCGGCGACTGGATGCGCAGGCTCAGGCCGCGCACGCGCGAGGCGGCATCTGCGGTCTTGGGATCGGCCACGGCCAGGTTGAAGCGGCCTGTCACCGGATAGCTGCCCTTCGAAAGGATTTGCGCCTTCGACAAGTCGACCCCAGCGCCGTTGGCCTCGAAGCTGCCGGTGAAGCAGATGCCCTTTGCATGATTGCGCCTGAACCCGAGGGCCACGCCCGCGGGCGGCGCCAGGTTGTCGACGAGCTTGGCCGGCGTGACGCGCGCCGGCGTGAGCCAGCCGGCGGTCCAGGCGAATGCAATCGCGATCACGGCGACGATGGCTGCGATCAGCAAGAGGCGGATCGGGGTCGATCCAGGAGGGGGCGGCTGGCGGTCCATCATTTGAATTCCCGTCCAAGGCAAAGCGCCTGCACGGAATCTATCCGTACGCTGCGCTTTTTTCTGTCGGACATTGCCTACCGCGCTGCAAATAGCGTGCGGACCCGGGGTCAATTGCTGTACGGTCATCGCTCCACCCCTTGCGGCAAACCATGACACCTCGACCTTTCATGCTCCATGTGGATGAGAAGGCGCTCGCCGACCTGCGCGAGCGGCTGGCACGCACCCGGTTTCCGGACGCCATGCCTGGCGCGCCCTGGGAAACAGGCGCCGACCTGGGCTGGATGCGCGAACTCGTCGACCATTGGCGCAACCGCTTCGACTGGCGCGCGCAGGAGGCGCGGCTCAATGCCTTCGACCAGTTCAAGGTGCCGATCGCCGGGACCGACCTGCACTACCTGCATGTGAGGGGCAAGGGCAAGGCGCCGCTGCCGCTGTTGCTGTCGCACGGCTGGCCGGGCTCGGTGTTCGAATTCCTCGACATCATCCCGATGCTCACCGACCCCGAACGCTTCGGCGCTGATCCAGCCGATGCCTTCACCGTGGTGGCTCCCAGCCTGCCGGGCTATGGCCTCTCGTTCGTTGCAGACCAGCCGCGCTTTTCCATCGAACAGATCGCGGACGTGTTCGCACAGTTGATGAGCGAGGTGCTGGGTTATCCACGCTTCGCCACGCAGGGTGGCGACTGGGGCGCATTCATCTCCTCGCGCATCGGACTGGCGCACCCCGACAAGACGATCGGCGTGCATCTGAACTTCCTCCCGATCCGGCGCGATCTGCAACCGAGTGCCGATCCCAGCCCGGCCGAGCGCCAGTACCTTGCCGAGTTGAAGCATTGGCTCGCCGAGGAAACGGGCTACAGCCTCGAGCAGGGCACGCGACCGCAGACGCTTGCCTTTGCGCTCACTGATTCGCCCACCGGCCTGGCCGCGTGGATCGCCGAGAAGTTCCGGAGATGGTCCGATTGCGACGGCGATGTCGAATCGGTCTTCACGAAGGACGAGATCCTTGCCGACGTGAGCCTGTACTGGTTCACCGGTGCGATCGGCTCGTCGTTCTGGCCGTACTACGCCCGCCAGCACGGGCCGTGGCCCATCCTTGCGGGCCGGACGGTGGACGTGCCGATGGGCTATTGCGAGTTCCCGGCGGAAATCCTGCACCCGCCGCGCCGGCTGGCCGAGCAGACCTTCACCGACATCCGCCGCTGGAGCGTCATGGCCCGGGGCGGCCATTTCGCGGCGATGGAACAGCCGGAGGCGCTCGCGGCAGAGATCCGCGCGTTCTACCGGCCCTTGCGTTCTGGTGAGCAGTGAATATCAGAACGCGTGCCGGATCCCGACGTCGTAGCCGTAGCCGCGGTCCGCGCGGTAGCCCGCCGCATTCGAGTTGACCGTGTTGGTATACCCCGGCCCGACGTCCGCGGACGCGACGTTCACCACCCCCACGGCGGCGCCGTTCTCGTTCTTGGTCACCGCAAAGTTCGTGTACAGCGCGGTGCGCTTCGACAGGTTGTACACATAGCCCAGCGCGAACTTGGTGGCCTTGGGGTCGGGCGTGGTCATCGGCAACGGGCCATACGGCGTGAAGTTGTAGAACTGTCCCTTCACCTGCGCGTACGAAGCCTTGATCTGGCCGGCGCCGATCGGGATGCTCAGGCCGACCAGGAAGTTGCGCGTGTCCACGTTCAGCGGCGGCGTCAGGGCCGGCGTCAACGGGAAGGTCGCGGCATTGGCAAAGTCGGTCTTGACGTCGATCATCGAATATTCGCCGAACAACTTGACCAGGCTGAAGTCATACGACGCGCCGAGGTTGGTCGTCGTGACGGTGGTGGTCGAGCCGAAGTGGTAGTTGTCGCCGATGTTGCTCTTGCCGTACGAAAGGGCAATGTCGAACGGGCCGTTGGCATAGCCGACGCGTGCGCCGGCGTAGCCGCCGGTGCGCGAGTTGTTGACCGCCTTGGGGTCGTCCTGCAACTGCGGACCCGACACGTTCTCGCTGAACGCGTACATCGCCTGGCCATAGAAGCCGCCGAGGTTGGCCGGCAGGAAGTAGCCGACTGAGTTGGCCTTGCGCGCGTAGTAGCCGCGGTTCAGCGAGATCGTGGGGAGCGAGCCGCCCATCGTCTGCGCGATCAGGCTGGTGCCCGCGCCGACCACGCCGAACGGATCGAACACGGCGTCGTTCCAGAAGGTCGGGGTGTAGTCGCGGCCCATTCGCACCTCGCCGAAGGGACCGAGCAGGCTCACCGTCGAGCGCCGGTCGAAGTAGGTGCCGGCACGGCCGATCGAGCCCACGTCGGGCCACAGCGTCGACTCCAGCCAGAAGGCAGCGGCCAGGCCGCCGCCCAGGTCTTCCTGGCCGCGAAAGCCGATGCGGCTCGACACGTTGCCGCTGTTCGACAGCGCCCATTGGCTTTGCTTCAGGTCCGGTTTCGGCGCCGCCGGGGTGGTGAGGCCCTGGTACTTGCTGCTGGTTTCGTAGTAGCTGACGCCGGTGTCCAGTGCGCCGAACACGGTCAGGGTCGATTGCGCCGAAGCGATGCCGGCGGCCGACAAGGCGGCCACGGCGACGAGAGTCTTTTTCATGGGGGGATCAAGTGAACGAATGGATGACCGCGTCGAAGGTAGTTCGCGCAGTCCAATCGCCCTCCCCCCGAACAGGGTGGAAGGGTATGCCCGCATTGACGGCGGTGCGCGGCGGCGACCCGCATTCAGGCGTGCGCGGCGCTTCGATCCAGCCGATCAACGCCGATGGATCGGATCCCTCATGTCGGCCGATGCGGCCGGCAAGCGGCCGATGTCGGATCTACCTTGAGAAGGCGATGCCCAATGCCCCGCCGCCCGCCGCCACCGCCGGTGGGACCATCGGGCTGAGGGCGCCCGACGTGCCGTCAATGGTGAAGCCCGACACCGTGCCGGCGTCGATGTTCGGCACGTACACGAACTTGCCTGTGGGGTCCACGCCGATCGAATAGGGCGCACCGCCGGTCGCCGCCGTCGGCACCGCCAGCGGGCCGAGGGCGCCCGTGGCATCGACGGCGTAGGCCGATACGGTGTTGGCGCTGGCGTCCGACACGTAGACAAACCGCCCCGTTGGGTCCACGGCGACCTGGTAGGGGCGGTTCCCCGTCACGACCGTCGGCACGGCCATCGGACTGAGGGCGCCCGACGCTTGATCGATGGTGAAGGCCGACACGGTGTTGTCGGAAGAATTCGCCACGTAGGCGAACCGGCCCGTGGGGTCCACGGCGACGTTGGTGGGGTTCACTCCCGTCGTCACCGTCGGCACGGCCATCGGGCTGAGGGCGCCCGTCGCGGCATCGATGGTGTAGGCGGACACGTTGCCGGACGTGTAGTTCGCGACGTAGGCGAACCGCCCCAAAGGATCCACGGTGACGGATTGGGGATTGGTCCCTGCTGCCACCGTCCCGATCGGGCTGAGCGCGCCCGTCGTGGCATCTATGGCGAAAGCCGACACGGTGTTGTTGTCGGCATTCGCGACGTAGGCAAAGCGGCCCGTGGGTTCCACGGTGATGGAATAGGGGCGGTTCGTCGGCACCGACGGCACGACCATCGGGGTGAGCGCGCCGCTGGTGACGTCGATGGTGTAGCCCGTCACGGTGCCGGAGTCGGCATTCGGGACGTAGGCAAAGCGGCCCGTGGGGTCCACCGCGACGGGGTGGGGGAAGAGCCCGGTCGCCACAGTCGGCACGACCATCGGGCTGAGAGCGCCGGACGTGGCGTCCAGGGTGTAGGTCGACACGGTGTTGTCGCCGGAGTTCGCGACGTAGGCAAAGCGCGCCGCCGGTGCGGCACAGGTCACCTCGACGTTCACCACGGCGGCCGCGGCGACAGTCCCGCTGCCACTGGTGACGGTGCAGACGCGGGTCAGGATCCTGGACTGCGACTTGACCGTGACGGTGTAGCTTGCCCCGGTGGCAAGCGGCGTGGTGAAGGTGAAGCTGCCGTTGGACGCAATGACCAGGTCATCCGCGGCGTTGTCCTGGAGCACCAGGCCGGAGCCGAGCAAGCCGCTGACCGTGCCGCTGACGGTGAAGGTCGGCGGTGGCGGTGGCGGTGGCGGTGGTGGCGGTGGTGGCGGCGGTGGCGGTGGCGGGGGCGGGGGGGGGGGGGGGGGGGGGGGGGGGGGGGGGGGGGGGGGGGGGGGGGGG